>VGYC01000004.1 GCA_016873095.1 Planctomycetota bacterium
GTCCCGATTTGGGCTTGGCTGCTGGCTTCTTGTAATGCGGATGCGTGGTCGATGGCGGCTTCGACGAGTTGCTGGGATTCTTGCCGAGCTTGGCTTCGAGTTCCGCCACGCGCGCGGTCAGCACGCGAATCTGCTCCGCCTGCCACTTGATCAAAGCAAGGACTTCAGGCGGCAGCGATGCCAACACTTCTGCCGATACTGTCGGTGGAGCATCCATGCCAACCGCAACAGTACCCGAAACCACGATTCCGAGCTATATCGACCCGTGACCGGTTACGACCGGAGGTCGTCGCCTATCTGCCGGAGCACAATGCCCTCATCACGCGCTTCGTTCCCGGTAAGCTTCTTAACGCTGAAGACGTGCAGAGCCCCGACACCATGGGGCGAATCGCTCAAACACTACGTCGCTGCCATGATGCCCCGATTCCGGACCACCTGGGCGAGTTCTCGGTGTTTCAGACGGTGCGCGATTACCTGAATCTTGCCGCGGAAAAAAACGTGACCATGCCCACGTCGCTCGTGGAGGCATTGACGGCACTTCAACGTGTCGAAAAGGGACTGAACTCGAGCCATCCGCAAGTTCTGACTCACAATGATCTCTTGGCAGCGAACTTCATTGACGACGGCGTCAATTTGCGAGTGATCGACTGGGAATACGGCGGCAAAGGCGACCGTTTCTTCGATCTGGGAAACTTCGCCGCCAACCTGCAGCTTACAGAGCAACAGGAACAGGCATTGTTGCACGCCTATTTCGGTGAAGTACGTCCGGAAGACCTTCGGCATTTGCAAATTATGCGCCTAGCATCGGATCTCCGCGAGGCAGCCTGGGGCTACCTTCAGTCGGGCATCTCGAAATTGCACTCTCCGAAGTATTACCTCGACTATGGCGCCAAGCATTTTGATCGATTCAGCGCTGCGGCGCGGAAGGCCAACGTGGTGTAATAGTGGATGCAATGGAAACGCTGAGTTGCCCAAAGTGAGGAGGCTCGACGTGGAAGCCTATGACGCAATCGTGATTGGCGTGGGAGGGATGGGTAGCGCCGCCGTGTATCATCTAGCGCGCCGCGGTGTCCGCGTGCTGGGATTGGAGCAGTATGACATTCCTCACGCCCGCGGGTCCTCCCACGGTATTGCGAGGAAGGCTCATTTTACGGTTTCCCCATCTTCGGTATTCCCGGTGCAAGTCGATGATCCAGCCGGCATGGATCGGGATTGCCCACGCTTTCGATGGCCACCTGCCTTTTTACGAACACGCCGGACGGGCCTTTTGTCATCGACGTTCACCCGGATTCACCTAGCGTCTATGTTGCCGGCGGTTTTTCCGGCCATGGCTTCAAATTCTGCAGTGTGGTCGGAGAGATTTTGGTAGACCTCGCGCAAGAAGGCGCCACTCGACATGACATTGCGCTATTTCGTGCGACTCGTTTCGCAAGTAAGACGGGCACGTGACCGCGCCGACTCAGCCCAGCAACATGCGCACATGATCGTTGAGAAAACGGCCCTTGGGATCGAGCTTTCGTCGCAGGGCGCGGAAGTCGCCGTGCCGCGGATACAAGGCGGTCACATCATCGGTGTCGAGGAAGTGCATCTTGCCCCAGTGCGGGCGCGAGCCATAGCGGCGCAGGATCGAATCCACATCGTGCAAATATTCCCAGTAATCGATCCCCGGTTGGCCCGACACCGAAAGCGTAATGCTGTCCTGGTTATGGAATGGACTGAGCCATGCCGCGTCGCCTGCCGTGAACCGATATTCAATCGGGAAGATACAGTTCGTGTGCTTTCTCAACATCAGTTCCCGCACCGCACGCACCGCCTCCTTGCCGTGCAGCAGCGGTACGGCATACTCTAGCTCGTGGAAGTTCGGCACATATTCGATCGGATAGATTTCCGAGGAGTAAGCGATCTTCTCGAATGGTGTATCCATCGGCGGCTTGTCGGTGATATCCATTACTTTCATCTCGCAGACGTCCGCGGTCTTCTTCGTCGATGTGCGGGGCGCATCCGCCGTGTCCGCGATGCAATAGAGATGGCGGCTCTGAGGCGTTGGGCACCAAAAGAAGCCAAAATGCCGATGGTTCGCAGCGAGCTCGTCGTGGCGCTTCATGCAGGTTTCGAAGTCATCGCGCCAGACATGTTCGTGGAGGTTGTACGCATCCATCACCTGCAACGTGAGTTCCGAGATGATCCCGAGCGTGCCGACAGACACTTGGGACGCGAGCAATAACTCGCGGTCCGAGCCATCCACGACGAGCACACTGCCGTCGGCTTGCACGAGCCTCATGCCGGCAATCGAACTCGCCAGGCAGGGAAGCTTGATACCGGTGCCGTGCGTGCCTGTGGTGAAAGCGCCGGCAACGGCCTGAGAGTCAATATCTCCTTGATTGACCAGCGAGAACCCGAGCTTCTTCAGGGCGATTCCGACATCGTGGATACGAGTGCCTGCCGCGACGTTGATCTGCTTTTTCGCCGTGTCGACGCCGTTAATACCCTGCAACTCTGCAAGTGACAGCAGCAAGCCGCCGGTTCCCACCACTGGCGTGAAGCTATGGCCGGAGCCCGCGACGCGCACGTTGAGGTCGCGGCGGTCGGCTTCCACGACCATCTCGCGCAACTGATCTTCGGAATTTGGTGAACCCTTGTAACGAGCAATGCACGATTGGTTGCCCGCCCAATTACGCCACAGACCACCTTTTTCGAATTGCATGTTGGGCTCCGATTTGCATCGTGGAAGATCTTTCCGTAATCCTAGGGAAAGCCATCTTTGAGTGGAGGTCCCTTCCGCCAAATCGAACGAGTGATTACTGCCGAGGCTTCCAGCATGGCAGCGCCCCTCGGTTCCCCGGATCTGGGTGCGCGCCTGTCGGCGCAAAGTCGCGATTGGCTGACCCCGGAAAACCGTCAAGTCCAGATCGTAGTTTCCGATGGCCTGAGTGCCGAAGCGGTCCATCACAACATGCACGATTTGCTGCCGGTTTTGATGGAAGGACTGGTGGCACGCAACATAACCACAGGACAACCCATCGTTGCCCTATATGGTCGAGTGAAGCTGGCGGAACCGCTGGCTGAGCTGCTGAGATGCGATCTGGTTGTGTACCTGATCGGGGAACGACCAGGTGGCGACGCACACGCCATCTCGAAGCCTGTCGGCTTATCTGGTTTATCGGCTTGGTGATCCCGTCGCACAAGAGGAGGCCGCTCGCTTCAGTGGCAATGCCGGAGTGCGCTTTGAGTACACCGTGATATCCAATATTTATTCGGGTGGACTCCCACCAGCCGAAGCGGGCGGCGTCATTGGCGAGAAGATCTGCGACATCGTCGCCCATAAGGCGGCGGGAAATCGTTTGGAGGACTCACTCAAGAAACCCACCGCCGCTTTACGCGCGTCGGTCCGCGTAGCGTCGTTGACACCCACGCGCGCAAATTAATCTGTCGAACCTGTTCGGGTTCGCCCCGCTGAAGCAGGTTCAGGCAACTCCAGCCGGGAGACCGTGCCACAGCTTGTGACCGTGGCACTGCGTGGGGTGTGTAAAACTCGTAAGCGCAATGCAATGCAAAATGCCGCACCCAGGGAAATGGAGCACCAACGCTGGAATAATGTAACCCTCGGCCAGGTAATCGGTTACGTTATTGGCTGCCATCTGGGAGGATGCGCCGAGGGGGTGTATGTCACTTTCTGGACGAATCCTGGACGAATACTCTGGACGAATATTCTGGACGACGTGCCCGAAGAGGCCCGAGGGGCTGCCTTGCGTGAGCGTGGCGAACCTGTTGAGAAGGATGACCCGGGAAGCTGGGCAAGGGCGGCTCGTGCCGGCTGCAAACGCAACTTGGCGCGGTCTGGCGCTCTTGTTATCGTGTCTGCCCTATGCCATTTTTCACCTGCATCATCCTGAGCCACAACAAGCCGGTCCACCTGCTCGAGGCACTCGACAGCGTGATGGCCCAGACGTTTGCCGACTGGGAGGCCATCGTCTTCGATAGCGGCACGCTGCATGATCAGGGGTTCTTCGACACCGTGCCGGCCATGAAGGACCCGCGTGTCCGCCTGGTGCGTTCGTGGGAGACCGACGAGCTGCGCAAGACGCGGACGATCGCCTCCTGGTGCTTCAACGAGTGCTTCCGCAAGGATCTGGTGCGCGGCAAGTTCGTCACCTACCTGTGCGACGACGATCGTTTCTATCCGAATGCGTTCGCGGCCTTTCATCGCCATGCCGAGGACAACCCGGGCGTGCTGGCGATGTACGGGTCGATCGACATGACGGTGATCAATCTGCGCGGCGAGCGGCATTTTCTGAAAGAGCTGCGGGCCGAGGTGCCGCGCGGCAGCTGCTGCTTGCGGGCGCCGATCGACGGCCACGTCGATTACCTGCAACTGTGCCACCACGTTGACCTGATGCGCCTGCTGCCCGGCGACGAGTACTGGCCGGAGGATCGCCAGGTGATCCGCCACGCCGACGGCGTGTTCATGGAGACCATCGGCAAGCTGGTGCCGATTCAGCCGGTGGCCGCCAAGATCGGCGAGAACCGCAAGGTGCCGAGCAGCCTCAACGACGGCGGCGACCGCATCGATCTGCTGGAAGAGATCTGTCACGCCTATGCGGAAAACCGCCGCTTGAAGGAGATTCTCTCGCCCGACGGCCAGGTGCCCGTGCGTTATCGCATCGCCGACCACGTCAATGCGGCGCTCAAGCGCTTTCCGCGGCTGCACGAGATTGGCCGCAAGATGGTGCTGGCCGGCGTGCGGCACTGGCGGCGGACCGCATGAGCGAGTCTCCAGCGGGTGCATTGGCTCGGCAGGAGCCTCGCCCACGCGAGATCCGTGACGATCACGCCGGGAACGCGTCACGATTGGCGATCACCGGGTTCCAGGGGCGCAGCACGTACTTGAGAAAGATGCCGTTCTTGTTGAAGGGATCGGCCTGGAGCAGGGCCTCGGCGTCCTCGCGGCTGGCAGCCTCGTAGATGATGAGCGCGCCGCTGTCGTCGGTGAACGGCCCGGAAGCGGCGAGCTGGCCGTTTTCCTTCAGACTGGCGAGATACTGCCGGTGCACCGGGCGAAGCTCCGCAATCTTGGCCTTGTCCTGCAGGTACTCGATGATGGCGGCAAATTTCATGATGATCTCTCCTCTGTCATGCGCCACTAACCACGGATTACACGGATGGCACGGATAAGAAAAGTACCATTAACGGACTATCCTCTGCCATTCGAGTCTGGCACTCTTGAAATTCAACAAGAGGGCGAGCTTCAGATTGGTGATGTGCAAGTAGCCGATCATTTGGGCCATGTGTGATTCATTGAACGCCGTTACCACCTTCGGATCAGCGATGACCAGATCATCCACGATCATGTCTGGTATCAACGTGCCGATGAGTTGTCTGTCGTAATGGACGTCAAACTGGCGCTGGTCTTCAACTTTATGACCCCTCTTGCGAAGTTCGATGATCAACGCCTTCTCATAGAGCTTTTCATCCAGGCCCGGCTTCAGGGTGTTTAGCACGGTCATCGCCGCTCCGATGATCGACTCGCTCAGTTCCTTATGAATCAGCTCGTGAGTCATGTCTTCTATCCGTGCTATCGGTGTGATCCGTGGTTATGCCTTCAGCCAATCCTGTTTTCACTTTCCGCGCAGCTTGACGAAGCGTTGATACTGCTCGGCGACGTTGGCGGTTTCGCAGTCGCCTGTGTGGACGAGGATGCCGTAGCGCATGCGCAGGTGTTCGCCCTTGGCGAGGCGGACGAGGTCGGGGTTTTCTTTGGTGGCGGGGAAGGCGGCCTTCTTGCGGCCGAAGGGGTTGGCGGCCATCAGCCCGTAGTTGCGGGCATGCCAGCAGGTGGGGTGAGGATTCTTCGGATCGGCGAGGACGGCGATGCCGGCGACCTTGCCGTCGATGGGCCCGGAGTAATCGCACCACGCGGAGATCTGGCCCCAGCAGCCCTTCTCGTAGGTCTTGCCCTCGGCATTGGTCAGCTTGCCCTTGCCCTTCTTGTCGCCGCGAATCTGGTCGTTGACGCGGATGCCGAGCGCCCCCTCCTTGGTGTCGCCGAAGATGATGGGACAGACGCTGGCGACGAGATCCACGTCGAGGACGATGAGCCGGGCCTTGCCGAGGTCGTGCAGGGTGATCTTGCGGGTCTCGTCCAGGATCTTGTCGCCGTCGGCGGTTTGCCATTCGTTGTGCAGGACGATGCTGCCGTTCCTGGGCGTGCCGACCTTGCTGGTGACGATACGGCCGTGCCCCTTGTTTTCCGACCAGTAGTCGATGCCGTCCACGCCGCGGATCTTGTGCTTGATCTCCATGCCCTCGGGGATGACATCGCCGTGGCAGAACCAGGCGGATTTCTGGTGGATGTGGTCGTCCGATTCCTCTTTCGACTTGTCGACCATGGGCCAGCTGCGCGTGACCTTGACGCCGCCCGGCGCCAGCAGCGGCCAGAAGATGGGCCGCGGATATTTCGGCCCCATCTGGTAGCGTGCGACCAGTTCGCCGCCGGCATTGAAATCGATGTGGTCCTTCGCGACCTTGATCTGCACGCCCTCGCCGGCCACGGCCAGGCCGGGAGCGAACAGAAACGCCAGGATGGTCCAATGTTGTTTGTTCATGGGGTCCTCGTGCAGGGAATCAGTCAACCGCGAACGGAGAGCCGGCTTCGGGCGTGCCTTACCTGAAATCAGCGTACCATCTTGCGGGGCGCCCGGCTATACTGCCACTGCTTGAAACAGCCTGACCGTTTCGCGGGTATCATTGGCACGGTCGCCCCCTTGACCCCCGGCATTCCCGGAGTCTTTCCGATAGGAGATCTTCATGTTGAGGCGCTGGCTGTCCCCGTTGGCAATTCTCTGCGTCGTTGCCCTGCCTTCGCTCGCGCGAGCGCAGGACGCGAGTCCTCCGACCAGCGTCGTCCGGGTGCGTTCGCTGGAAGCGGTCATCGACAATATCAAGATGGTCGTGGCCCTGGCCGGCAAGGAGAATGTCGCCGAGCAGATCGAAGGGCTGATCAAGACCAAGATCGGCGCCGATGGACTGGTGGGCATCGATCCCAAGCGGCCATTTGGCGGCTATGTGCGGCTCAGCAAGGATCTGGAAGTCCCGGCCGGCGCGGTCATGATTCCCATCGCCGATGAAAAGGCGTTTCTCGGCCTGCTGGAAAATCTCACCCTGAAGGTGACCAAGGACAAGAAGGGCATTTACTCGGTGTCGCTGAAGCCGGCCGTGCCGGTGGACATAGCATTCCGCTTCGCCAACAAGTATGCCTACGTGACGGCCCTGAACCTGGAGGCCCTCGAGCCGGGCAACCTGGTCCCGCCGGAGAAGATCTTCTCCGCCAACATGCCGGCATTGTCGGCCTCGGTACGGCTGGACCAGGTGCCCAACGCCGCCAAGCTGATCGCCGTCTCCGTGGTCGAGCAGAAGCTCGAGGAGGAGCAGAACAAGCGTCAGCCCGGCGAGACCGACAAGCAGCGCGAGCTGCGCGTGCAGATTCTCAAGAAGGTCGCCACGCAGATCCGGGACGTGCTCGAGGACGGCTCGGAACTGAGTGTCGCACTGGATGTCAGCAAGAAGGCGGGCGCCGTGACCGCCGACATTCGCCTGAGCGCCATGTCCAAAAGCAATCTGGCGGAAACCATCCAGAAACTGGGCAAGACCCCGAGCCTGTTCGCGGGGCTCGCCGGCGCGGATTCGGCGGCGCATGGGCTGATCCACTTCATCCCGGCCGAGGATATTCGCAAGGCGCTTGCCGGCGTCGTCGATGAAGCGATGGACAAGGCGCTGGCCAGCATCCAGGACGAGGCCAAGCGCAAGCAGGCCGAATCGCTGGCCAAGGCACTGGCGCCAACGCTGCGGGCCGGTGAGATCGACGTCGCCTTCAACCTGGCCGGACCCGGCAAGAACAAGAACTACAATCTCATCGTTGCCGGCAAGGTGAAGGAGGGCAACCATCTCGGCAAGACCGTGCGGGCGCTGGTCGAGGATCTGCTGAAGTCCATCCCGCCGGCCGAGGCGGAAAAGATCAAGCTCGACGCCGACGCCGTTGGCGACATCAAGATTCATCGTGTCGAGATCCAGTCGGCGTTCGACCCGAAGGCCCGCGCCGTTTTCGGCGACAATCCCATCTACGTTGCCTTCCGCGACGATGCCGTCTTTCTCGCTCTGGGCGAGGGCGCGCTGCCGGCATTGAAGAAAGGATTGACCGCCAAGCCCGGCGAAGCGTCGCCGCTGGCCAACTTCGAGGTGTCGCTGGCCCGCATCGCCCCGCTGCTGGCCAAGACCGACGAGCAAAAGGAAATCGTCGAGAAAGCCTTCAAGGACGGCGAGCCTGGGACCGTGAGCGTCCGCCTGCAAGGCGGCGCCGACCTGCGGCTGAGCCTGTCGGCTCGCCTCTCCGTCTTGCAAGTCCTTGCTCAGCTGCTGGTCCGCGATGGCAAGTTCAAGATCGGCGAGTAAACGGCCCGCCCCAAGAACTGAGGCAACAACCTGCAGAGCCCGACGCGTCAGCGAGGGATGAACCGTCACCCTCGTTCGCGCGTCGGGCTCTGTCGCGTTTCTACCAGCTGGATCACATGTTCCTGGCGGCGGGCCGTGATGCCGCCCGGCAAATCGACAGCGTTCTCCGTGCCGGCAACGAGCCCGGCCACCCTGGACCAGTCTTCGTAAGTCATCGGGCTGGTGGGCCATTGTTCACGGCGCCACAGCAGGCGAAAGACCTCCTGCACCTGATGGCGCGAGGCTTTTCGCAGCAAGGCGCGTGACAGCACCAGCATCTTGCCGGCGCGCGGCAGTTCGGCACGACGCAGCAGGCGCCGCGCGCGTGCCAGCACTTCTCGATGCAGATCGCCGGCCTGCATCCCCAGCCGGCACAGGACACGCTTGATGGCCGAGTTGAAGCTTGCTTCCAGCAGCGGCAACAACTGATGCCGGATGCGGTTGCGCGTGAAGCGCAGGTCGTCGTTGGATGAATCGTGGCGGTAGGTCTGCTGGATGTCGTGCAGGAAGGCGAGCAACTCGCCGCGCGTGATGTGCAGGAGCGGCCGCAGCAGCGTGACGCCCTGGGCCAGTTTGCGCCGTGGCGCGATGCCGCGCAGCCCGGCCAGGCCGGTGCCGCGCAGGATGTGATGCAGGACGGTTTCCGCCTGATCGTCGGCCGTATGCCCGGTGACGAGCCATGCCGCGTTCGCCTCACGAGCGACGTGGGTCAACCAGTCGTAGCGGATGCGTCGAGCCATCTGTTCGAGATTCTGACGGCCGGCGCGGGCCAGGGCAGCCACATCCTCGCGCCGGCTGATGCATCGCACCTCGAGCCGCGCGCCTGCGCCGAGGTTGCGTGCAAATTCGCCGACGAACGCCTCGTCGGCATCGCTCTCCGGACCGCGCAGCTGATGATTGAGGTGTGCGATGATCAGCGGGCCAAGCTTCTTGCGGGCACACCAGCGGGCCATGAGGCAGGCCAGCGCGACGCTGTCCGGGCCAGCGGAGACGGCGATCACACCGGCACCGTTCGTCGGCAGGTGGCGAGACATGCGGCGGAGCAAGCGGGTTTCCGGTAATCGATCGTGCTCACGGGACACCGCGCAGCTCCTTCAGCTTGACGGCGATGTCGGGCGCCCGCATGAACGTCTCGCCGATCAGCACGGCGCCGACGTTTGCCGCCTGCAGGCGCAGCATGTCAGCACGGGTGCGGATGCCGCTCTCGCTCACCAGGCAGCAATCCCGGGGCAGGCGCTCGGCCAGTTCCAGCGTGTGTTCCAGGCGGACCTCGAAGGTCCGCAGGTTGCGGTTGTTGACGCCGATCAGCCGGGCGCCCGCTTGCACGACGCGCTCGAGATTGTCGGCGTCGTAGAGTTCCACGAGGGCTTCCATGCCGAGTTCGCGCGTCTGTCGCAGCAACTCGGGCAACTCGCGCGGCCCGAGAATCTCGGCGATGAGCAGCACGGCGTCGGCTCCCGCGAGCCGGGCCTCGACCAGCTGGTGGCGATCGAGGATGAAGTCCTTGCGCAAGAGCGGCACCGCCACGGCCTGGCGGATTGCTTGCAAGTAGGCGATGCTGCCCTGGAAGAAGGCGACATCGGTGAGAACGCTGATGGCTGCCGCGCCATGCGCGGCGTAGGTGCGGGCGATGGCCAGCGGGTCAAAGTCGGCCCGGAGCACGCCGGCGGACGGCGAGGCCTTCTTGACCTCGGCGATGATGGCGACAGCGCCGGCCGCCTCGAGTGCGGCGCGGAAACCACGCGCCGGCGGCGCCTCCGGCAGGCGGCGCTCCAGGTCGGCGAGAGGCCTGGCGGCGCGGTCTTCCTCAACCTCGCGGCGCTTGTGCTGGACGATCTTGTCGAGAATCGTGCTCATATCATACCCTGGACGCCATTTTACAGGAAACGGGCGAAGCGATGTCGGACTGGCAGACACTGCTGCTCGGAACGGCGGCCTACGCCGCGCTGGCGGTTCTCGCCGGCGGCGTCTGTCTCCTGTTGCGCATGCAGTCTGGCGGCCGGGCGCCGCTGTTGCCGTTGCCACGTCGGCCGCGCGGTGCCTGGAGCGGCCGAGAGGTGATCCTGACGTTTCTCGTCGTGGTGCTTGTGCCAGACGTTTGTCACGCGCTCTTGCAATCAATCGGCTTCTATGAGCAGTTCTATGGCCGCACGCCGGCGCGCGATCAGCAGCAACTGTGGGCCATGCTGCTGGCCATGCCGATGATCGTGGCCGTGATCGTCACGGGACTGCACCTGTCGAGCGGCACACGACCGGCGCAGGTTGGCCTGAGCCCTGTCCGGCTGGACGCCAATGCCTGCGTCGGCTGCCTGGGCTTTCTGTTGCTGTCGCCGCTGGTCTGGGGCATCCACGTGGCGGTGACTCAACTCATGGAGCCGCGCGGCCACGCCTTTGAGAAAATCCTGGAGGAGGCTGTCCCCGTTGAATGGGCGCTGGTGTTCTTCGAGGCCATCATCGCGGCGCCGATTTACGAGGAACTGGTCTTTCGCGGGGTGTTGCAAGGCTGGCTGAGCCGCGCGGCCCGCGGCGGACACTTCGCGGTGGCGATGATCACGCTGGTCGTGGGTCAGATGGCGATGCTGAACTTCCTTCTGGATGCCAAGGAAGATGCCCCATTCCCCGGCTGGGAGCCGATGAGCTTCGCCTGCGTGCTTGGCGTTGGTTATCTGCTTGCCAGCTACCGGGCCTTCAGGCCGAAAGCCGGGCTACCGGCGGAGACGCCCGAGCATCCTCATCTCGCCATCTGGGGGACGAGCGCCTTGTTTGCCGTCGTGCACGGCAGCGCCTGGCCGGCGCCGATCCCGCTCTTTTTCCTGAGCCTGGGACTCGGCTGGATGGCCCAGCGCACGCATAGCCTGATCGGGCCGATCCTGTGCCACGCGCTGTTCAACGGCATCAGCTGCCTGACACTGCTGCTGAAGGCCCTCGGCTGATGCCGACTGCTATGATCCCTTGATGACGATCTCGGAGATGACCTGCGCGGCATCCTTGCAGGCGTCCACGGTTTCCTCCAGCCAGCCGTACAGTTCGCGGAGCTTGATGAGCGTGAGGATGTCGGCGGCGCCGTTGGCGAAGAGGGCGCTGTCGCTGTCGCGATAGAGCTTGTCGGCCTCGTTCTCCAGCCGGCGGATCTCACGCAGGTGATGGTGAATCTCCTCCGGCTTGCGCAGGTTGCGGCACTCGCGGACGGCTTGCTCCAGGTGCGTGCAGCAGTCGAGGATGTACCCCCCCATTTTCACCGCCACCTCCGTCGGCCTGTCGATGCGAAACACGTCGAAGCGGTGGGCGGTCTCCTCCAGGTTGTCCATGATGTCATCCAGGGAGGTGGCCAGCGTATGGATGTCCTCGCGGTCGAACGGCGTGATGAAGGTCTGGTCCAGGGCCCTGATGATGGCGGCAACGATGTCGTCGAGCCTGGTCTCTTCTTCCTTCAACTCCCGGCATCGTTCCGGCACGTTGTCGTAAGTCGTGAGCAGGCAAACGAACTTGCCGGCAGCGCGCGTGATCGTGGCGGCCGCCTCGTCGAACATGTCGAAGAACTTCAGCTCGCGCGGAATCAGGGAGAAGCCCAGAAAGCCCATCGGTCGCTCCTGTCGGACATGAAGACGTGTTCGGGCCATCTTCAAGGAAATTTTTATGGATTGCCCGGACATGCGCCTTGCGACCTCGATTGATACAACGTCAGGAACGACGATTACCTCTTCTGGGTGGATGCACTCATGCCAGCCGTACTTCCCAAGCCGGAACCGAACGCCTTCGCCAACCTGATGCGTGCCGAAGCACGCGTCTTGCGAGCCAAGGACCAGCCGCCGCGGACGCGGCAGGAGTGGGACCAGCGCCGGGCCGCGCTGCGGACCGCGATGTTCGAGGCGATGGGGACCTTTCCCGACAAGTCGCATCCCTTGCAGGCGCGCGTCACCGGAGTGCTCAGGCGCGATGGGTATCGGATCGAGAAGGTTGTCTTGCAGACCCGGCCGGGCGTGTACATGACCAGCAGTCTGTACTTGCCGGAGCCGACGCGCGGCCCGTATCCGGCGGTGCTGGTGGTGCACGGCCACTGGCCGGGAGCGCGACGCGATCCGGTCGTGCAGGCGCGCTGCCTGGGACTGGTCAAGCTGGGCTTCGTTGTGCTCGCGGTCGATGCCTTCGGTGCCGGCGAGCGCTACACCGCGCCGGCCCTGGGCACGTATCATGGCGCGCTTTTTGGCAGCACGTTGTGGCCCGTGGGACAGACGCTGCTGGGCATGCAGGTCTATGACAATCGCCGGGCCGTGGATTACCTGACGTCGCGTCCGGAGGTGGACGGCAAGCGCCTCGGAATCACCGGCGCATCCGGCGGCGGCAACCAGACCATGTATGCCGGCGCGCTCGATGAGCGTTTCGGCGCCGTCGTGCCGGTCTGCTCGGTCGGCACCTATCAGGCGTATCTGCAGGCGGCTTGCTGTGTGTGCGAGGTGCTGCCGGGGGCGTTGCGCTTCTGCGAAGAGGGCGACGTGCTGGCGCTGGTGGCGCCGCGCGCCCTGCTGGTGGTCAACGCCACCAGGGACGCCTTTCAGTTCAGCGTCGGCGAGGCGGCGCGCAGCATCAAGCGTGCCCGGCCAGTCTTTCAACTTCTCGATGCCGAGCCGAAGCTTCGCCACGCCACGTTCGAATCGCCGCACGCCTACAACCAGGCGATGCGCGAGACCATGTACGGCTGGATGACGCGCTGGCTGAAGAACGAGGGGCAAGGCAAGCCGATCGCGGAGCCGGCCCATCAGGTGGAGAAGGTGGAGGACTTGACCTGCTTGCCGGTGGGCAAGCGGCCCGCCGGGTTCCTGTTTCCGGCGACCTTCGCCGCCGCGGAAGCGCGGCGCCTGCTGGCGGCGAACAAGGCGCCGGACCACCTCGAGAGATGGCAGGCGACGGCAGCCGTCAAGCGAAGCCAGCTGGTGCGGCAGATTTTCGGCGAGTTTCCGCGCGCCCGCCTGCCGGAGGCCAGAACCGGCAAGGCCAGCACGCAGGGTGAAGTGCGGACGCTGCCGCTGGTTTTGCATCCCGAGCCGGCCATGCCGGTGCCGGTACTGCTGCAAACGCGCGGCAAGGGCAAGGAACCGCGGCCGGCTTGCCTGATGCTGCACATCGAGGGCAAGGACGAGGCGCTGCGGCACCCGCTGGCCGCTGCCTTCCTGGAGCGCGGCTGGGCGGTAGCGGCGGCCGACCTGCGCGCCACCGGAGAGACCCGCTCCGCCAGCGACGGCCAGGGCATCGCCGGAGCGCCGGATCACAACTCCGCCGAGCACGCCCTGTGGGTCGGCCGGCCATTGCTCGGGCAATGGGTCTTCGACGCGCGCTCGTTCCTTGAGTGGCTCGGAAGGCAAAAGACGCTGAATCCGCGACGGCTGACGGTGGTCGGCATCGGTCAGGCCGCGCTCATTGCCGCCTGCGTGACGGGGGTCGAGGAGCATGTCGCGGGCCTGGTACTGATCGACGCGCCGGCCACGATCATCACGGAAACGCCGTATCCCTCGGGGACGCACATGGGAATGCTGGCGCCGGCCCTGCTGCGCGTGGGCGATGTGCCGCAGCTGGCGGCTCTGACGGGGCCGCGCAAGCTGGTGATTGCCGGCGGCAAGGACGCGAGCGGCAAACCTCTGGCCGACAAAGACTTGCAAACGGCGTATCGCTTCACGCGCGACATCTATCGGTTACAGCGTGTCGAGCAAAGCCTGTCGATGCGTCCACGCCTGGCAGCGGGAGACATCGCCGCACTGCTGGAATAATCGGCGCATTTGATTCGCATAGCGTGAAAATGCTGCAAAAGTCGAAAATTTTACCTATTTTTCCATTGCTTTGCAATCGTTTCAGATCATACTATTTACTCCGATTCTCCACGTTCACTGTTTTATCACTCTTGGGAGGGGCGAGGGTCCAATGAAGAAGTCGCTGGTCGTGTGTTTACTGGCTGCGTGGGTTGCACTCGGGGGAAACGATGCCGACGCCCGCGGCCGCAGGGGTTGCTGCGACAGCTGCTGTGATTACGTTTGTTACAGTGGTTGCGCGCCGATCATCCAGGACGTCGATCAAAAGGTGACGGTCTACAAGACCGAGTGGCGGACCGAGAAGGTCCCCACCAAGGTCACGCGCTGCATCATGAAGACGGTCACCGAGCCGGTCGAGTACACGGTTCTGGTCCCCAAGATGGTCACCGTCAGGCAGACCGTGAACTACTGCGTGGCGGTCCCCAGGACCGTCGAGCGCGACGTGGTGACCTGCAACTACGTGCCCGTGACCTGCGTTGATCCGTGCACGGGCTGCAGCTACACCTCGTGCCAGGCGCAGACGGTGGTCAAGCGCGTCGCATGCACCGTCTACGAGAGCAAGATGATGAGCAAGGACGTGGACGTGCAGGTGTGCCAGTACGAGAAGCAGACGCGCAAGGGCACGGTGACGCGCTGCGTGCCCGAGTACGTGACCGAGAACGTCACGGTCGAGCGTCGCTACTGCGTATCGGTCCCGACCCAGGTGACCGTGCGCGTGCCGGTGTGCGTCGGCTACAGCAGCCCGGCGGCCTGCGAGAGCGGCAGCGGCGTCGTCATGCCGCACGCTCACTAAACATCGAGCATGGGAGGGCGCGGCTCGTTCCGAGCCGCAACTCAAACACGCAACCGCGGCCGCTCTGGCCGCGGTTGTTTGCTTTTGCGGGGCCTTCATTTCTCGGCAAAGATCCAGGCCGCGCCGGCGAATGGCTGATATCGCCTGCACTCGAGTCGAGCGCGCCATGATCATCCCTTACGGCGTCGATGTGCCGATGCGGCGCGTGCCGGTGGCCAACTGGCTGCTGATTCTCGGCACCTGCGTCGTCAGCCTGGCCGTCTGGCTGAGTCCTCGCCCGGCGGTGACGATTCGCGTCCCCGGCAATCTCGACACCGTCATCGTTCAGATGCAGGGCGAGACGATCCCCGCGCTGGCGCTGCAACCCGGCAAGTTCGCGATCACCCAGTTGTTCACGCATGTCCTGGTGCACGGCGACGTCGTGCACCTCCTGGGCAACATGCTGTTTCTGTTCGTCTTCGGCAACGCGGTGAATGCCAAGGTGGGACACGCGGTTTACCTGTTCTGCTATTTCTTGCTGGGCGCGATGGGCGGCGTCGCCTGGATGATGTTCGGCGAAGGCTTGCCGATGGTCGGCGCTTCCGGAGCGATCAGCGGCATCATCGGCATGTTCCTGGTCTTCTTCCCGCGCAACGACATCCGCATCCTGCTCTTCTGGGAATTCGCCTGGCAGGTGTTTTCGCTGTCGTCCATCTGGGTGGTGTGCTTCTACATGCTCTGGGACCTGATCGGCACGCTGTTTCTCGCCGGCAGCGGCATCGCCTACGTGACTCATCTGGCGGGCGGCTGCCTGGGCATCGGCGTGGGAATGATCATGGCGCTCAGCATCTTCGGCCCGGAACCCTACGAGCGGAGCCTCCCACAAATGCTCGGCTGGCAGGAGCGCGAGGACGATGACATGACCCTGCGCCTGCGGCTACGTGGCAGGTTGAAATGAGTCGAAGGAACACGAAGCGACGCTCATCGCTGATCAGGAAGGACGCCTTCCAGCAGCGTGGATGAGCGTCGATCCATGTTCCAGGAATTGGCATGGCGGCTTGCCGCGTTTCGGTTGTGCTTTTTGGTGGCCCATTGTTGCCGTCGGGCAATCAGCGGTCAAACGCGCAACCCGGCAGGGCTGCTTTGAGCTTCTTCACGCCTGCGTCAGTGACCTTGTTGTAGCCGACGGCCAGGTAGCGCAGGTTCTTGTGTCGGCCCAGCGGTTCGAGGCCGGCGTCGGTCAGGTTGATGTTGGTGATGCGCAGGTACTCCAGGTGCTCGAAGGCGGCGAGTTCCTTCAGGCTTGCCTCGCTGATGCCGGTGCCGCTCAGGCAGATGCTGTGGATGTGCGGGTGCGCCGCCAGTTCCTTGACTCCGGCGTCGGTCAACTTCTTCCATGAGGTGAACCAGTAAGTTGAGCGCGGCCGGGTCGCCGCCAGGAGATTCTTGAGACCGAGATCCGTCTTGCAACCGTCCGGGATGTCCAGCGTTGTCAGATTGCGGCCCGCCAGGTGCGCCAGACCTGCGTCGGTGACGGCGGTTTCCTTCAGTCGCAGCTCGTAGAGGCGCTTCAGCTTGCCGATCGCTTTCATGCCAGCATCGCCGACGGGCGTGCGGTCCAAGTCGAGGATTTCGAGGCGAGTCATTCCTGCGATCTGCGCCGCGCCGGCATCGCTGATCGCAGAGCCTTGCAGGTAGAGGAAGCGGAACGCCGCCAGGTTCGGCAGGTCCTTGAAGCCGGTCCCCGTCACCGTCGTGCCGCTCAGGTTGAGGGTCCGCAGGCCCTTGTGTACGCCCAGTTCCTTGAGGCCCGCGTCGGTCACCTTGGTATGCCTCAGTGAAAGGGAGTGGAGGTCTTTCAAGTGGGCAAGCTCCTTCAGGCCGGCGTCGGTTATCTTCCACCAACCAAGATCGAGAACCATCGGCTCCGCAATAGCGGCCAGGTAGTGGCGCAGGCCGATGTCGGTCCGATGCGAGATTTCCAGGCTGTGGAGGCTCAGACCTGCCAAGGCCTTCGGCCCCTTGTCGGTGAGCTTCGTGCCCCGGAGGTCCAGCGTGCGCAAGTTCTTCAGGCCGGCCAGATGCTTCAAGCCTGCATCGGTGAGCAGCGTGCCTTGCAAATTGAGCGTGTGCAGGTTGGATAGCCCGGCAAGCTCCTTGATGCCTTCATCGGTGACCTGCGTGCAGTTGTAAAGACTCAACGACTGCAGGTGCTTGAGCTTGCCGATCTCCTCGAGGCTGGCGTCGGTGATGTTACGCTGACTCAGGTTCAGATTGTGCGCGGGACGCGTCGCGGACAGGTAGTGTTTCAAACCGACGTCGGTCCAGCATTTGTCGGGAAGCTGCAGGACGCTCAGGTTCATGCCGGCCAGCGACTTCAATCCTTCATCCGTGACGGCGGTGCGAGAAAGATTCAGGCCGCTCAGGTTCAAGCCGCGCAGGGCCTTCAATCCGTCATCGGTGACGGCGGTGCCGGAGAGGTCCAGGGAGCGCAGCTTCTCGAAAGCTGCCAACTCGCGCATGCCCGCGTCGGTGATCGGGGTGTCCGCCATGATCAGGTGGGTGAATTCGCGCGCAGCCGGATTCCGAGCGAGTTTGCGAAGCTCCCCATCGTTGAAGTCCTTTTGGCGCGAAACATTCGCCACGCGCTGCGGCCACGGGCGGTCGGTGTCGCGCCGATCGTCGCGGTAACCGTCGTGGTCCGGCAGCATGGTCGCGCGTTTCAGCGTGGCGACGTCCGGGCAGGCGACCAGTGCCCGCAACCTTGGCCCTGCGTAGTCGATGCCATTGGTCCGCAACGCTTGCAGCCCCTTCAGTGCGGCGATGTGGTGGAGGCCCTCGTCGTCGAGCGACAGGCCCCAAAGGATAAGGGTGTGAAGTTCCTGAAGGGGGCCCAGTTCCGCGAGCCCCGCATTGGTGATGCGGTTGCTCTGCAAGTTCAGCAAGCGAAGCCGCCTGAGCTTGGCCAAATGCTTGAGCCCGGCGTCGCGCATCCTGGTGGTATCCAGGCTCAGCGAGCGAAGATTCACCAGCCTGGCAAGTTCCCCTGCTCCGGCCACGGATATCTCCGAGTGATCGAGATCGAGCGATTCCAGGCTCTTCGCCTTGCCGAGTTCCTTCATGGCCGCGTCCGAGATCGACGTCGCCCAGCGCCATTCCAGGCGTTTGAGCCGCTTGAGGTTCGCCAGTTCCGCGAGCCCAACTTCGGTAAGTCGGTTTCCTTCCAGGGTCAACGTGTGCAGGTTGGCTGCACCAGCGAGCGTTTGCATCCCTTCATCGGTCGCGCCAGTGAAATGAAACGTGATCTTCTTGAGAGAAGCAAGTTCCTTCAGATTCGCCGCGGTGAAGTAGCCGCCGGTGAGCGTGATGGTGTGCAGGGCCTTGAACGCGGGGAGCACCTGGATCGCGGCAGGGGACAGGCTTGTCTGTGTCAGATCGAGGGTTTGCAGGCTGGGAAGCGTCGCCAGGTCCTTCATGGCGGCGGCCGAGATGCGCGTGCGAAGGATGGCCAGGTAGCGCAGGTTGTGAAAGCGTGCCACTTCCTTGAAGCCTGCTTCGGGGACATGGCCTCTGCCAAGGTAGGCGTCAGGTCCCTCGATGAAGAGCGCGAACGGCACGCCGGGGTCGGGGAGGTTCGCAAGGACGCCGTCGCGCCACGGGTGGTAGCGGAACGCCGGCAGTTCGCCGGGCCTGGCGCGGCCCTGCCGCCGATACTCGATCTCGCCCTTGGCGTTTACTTCCGTGCAGCCGGCGTGAACGCCGGCCTCCTGCCAGGCGGCGACGACGTGCTCGGGAATGGTCGCCTGAGCCACGGACGCGCCTTGGACTGCGAGCACGAACAGCATTGCCAGGATGTTGCGTGTCATGGGCTCACCTCAATTGGATCGGCCGCGGCCTAACTGGTTCGTTTCAGCCGGCGATGCATATTAGAGGCCCTAAAAGAAAGGGGACAGGACCTTTGGCTGTCGCTGAATTGCGTCGTTCTTGGGGCGTTTGTAGAGGTCCTGTCCCCTTTCTTTTAGGGCCTCAGCAACACAGCAGCCCGGAATTCACCAGCAAAGGAGCGGTGACCGTGAGCGTTCACGCCGGCGGTAATCACCACGAGCGGGCCGTACGAATGGCGGCAATAGATTGCATCGGGTTTTTCCTCGAATGTGTCGCTGCGGCCGGAAAGCGTCGCCTGGCCGGCTGGAATCTGCAAATCCACAACCCGGCGGCTACGCCCCAGTTGCCTGCCGACTTCAAGAAGACGGTGGCTTCGTGGCCTCGGCGATCCTGTCCTCTCGCTGCGGCATCCAGCTTGCGTTCCCTTTGGGAATTATCGCCGGTGCCTTGGGTGGGTCAAGAACAAAAGGGTTCCATCTGGATGGCAATTCCCCCAGCCGGCGGCTACAACAATGGCGATCCCAGGACATCCGGAGGTTGCGACGCATAGCGATGAACAAGCTCGAGCTGCCGACGGTTGCTGCGTCGCGCGCGCCGGGGCACGCCGATGTGGCCGGCTGTCTGTCGGCCCTGGAAAAGAGCATCGCCGGCGAGGTGCGCAGCGATCGTCTGAGCCGGGCCATTTACTCCACCGACGCCAGCGTTTATCAGATCGTCCCGGCCGGGGTCGTGCTGCCGAAGTCGCAAGCCGACGTCCGCGAAGTCGTCGGCATCAGTTCCGCCTTCGGCGTGCCGATCACGGCGCGCGGCGGCGGCACATCGCAGGCGGGGCAAGCCATCGGCCCCGGCATCGTGCTCGACTTCTCCAAGTATCTGAACGGCATCCTGGAGATCGACGCGGCCGGGCGGCGGGTCCGCGTCGAGCCTGGCTGCGTGCTGGACGATCTCAACCTTGCCCTCAAGCCGCACGGACTGCAGGTCGCGCTCGACATCTCGACATCCAATCGCGCCACCATCGGCGGCATGATCGCCAACAACTCGTCCGGCACGCGCTCGGTTGTCCACGGCAAGACGCTCGACCACGTCCTGGGCCTCAAGGTGATGCTCGCGGACGGGACGATCATCGAGGCGCAGCCGTTGAGCGCCGGGCAGCTGGCAAGCAAGCTCGCGGCAACGGATCTGGAAGGCGAATGCTATCGTGTGGTTCAGCGCCTGGCGCACGAGCATGCCGCCGAGATCGAGCGCCGCTATCCGAAGATCCTGCGGCGCGTCGGCGGCTACAACCTCGATGAGTTCGTGCCCGGCAAGCCGTTCAACCTCGCGCGGCTGCTGGTCGGTTCGGAAGGGACGCTGGCGATCACGCTGGAAGCGACGCTGCGGCTCACGGAGTTGCCGCGCGGCAAGGCGGTGCTGGTCGTGCAGTTTCACGATCTGCTCGACGCCCTGGCTGCCACGCCTGCCATCCTCAGGCATGGCCCCTCGGCCGTGGAAGTCATCGACAGGCATGTGCTGGACAGCACGAAGCTCAACGCCGAGGCGTCGCGGCTGCGTGGCTTCCTGCAGGGCGATCCGGGGGCGATCCTGATCATCGAGTTCTACGGCGACGGCCGCGACGAACTCGCCGGCAAGCTGGACGCACTGTCGAATGAGTTGCTCAAGCAGGGCCACGGTTATCATCTGCATCGGGCCATGGAGGCCGCCGAGCAGGCGAGCATCTGGAAGCTGCGCAAGCTGGCGCTTGGCTTGTCGATGGCGGAGAAGGGGGACGCCAAGGCGATGTCGTTCGTCGAGGATACCGCCGTCGCCGCCGGGAGCTTGCGCGACTACATCGCCGAGTTCCAGGAGATCATCCAGCGGCATGGCACGACCGCCGGCATCTATGCGCACGCCTCGGTCGGCTGCCTGCACGTGCGGCCGGTGGTCGATCTCAAGACCGAGAGCGGCGTCAAGCAGTTCGAGAGCATCGCCGGCGAGGTCGCCGATCTCGTCCTCAAGCATGGCGGGGCACTGTCCGGCGAGCACGGCGACGGCCTGGTGCGCAGTCCCTTCCAGGAGAAGATGTACGGGCCGATCCTGTACCAGGCGTTTCGCGAGATCAAGCGGACCTTCGATCCGAAGAACATCCTCAACCCCGGCAAGATCGTCGATGCGCCGCCGCTGGCGAGCAACCTGCGTTATGGTTCTGCATACGTGACGCCCAATGTGGAGACGACGTTTGACTTCAGCGCCGACGGCGGCGTGGTCCGCGCGACCGAGCTTTGTGGGGGAGTGGGCGAGTGCCGCAAGAAGCGCGACGGCGTGATGTGCCCCAGCTACCAGGCGACGATGGAGGAGCAGCACAGCACCCGCGGCCGGGCCAACGCGTTGCGGCTGGCCATGACCGGACAGCTCGGACTCGACGGGCTCACCGATCCGGCGTTGCACCACGCGCTCGACCTGTGTCTTGAGTGCAAGGCCTGCAAGAGCGAGTGCCCCACCAACGTGGACATGGCCAGGCTCAAGGCCGAGTTCCTGCACCAGTATCATCGCAAGCACGGCTTGCCGTGGCGCAACCGCCTCTTCGCCCAGGTCGCGAAATATAGCAGGTGGGGCCGGCGGGCGCCGTGGCTGTACAACTGGTTGACCGGCGGCCGGCTGCCGCGCTGGCTCAACGACAAGCTCTTCGGCATCGACCGCCGCCGTGTGCCGCCGAGGCTGGCGCGCGAGCGCATCGACTTTAGCCGGTTCTGGATCGAGGAACAGGGACTGACATCGGGCTCGCATTGTCCCGCTGTGCTTCTGTTTCCGGATACCTTCACGCGCTACCATGAGCCGGTGCTGGCCCGCGCGGCGGGGCGGATCATCAACAGATTCGGCTGGCACTTCCTGACTGCCGCTGAGCCGCCGGGCCTGACGTGTTGCGGTCGGCCGATGATCTCCAATGGCATGCTGGATCGTGCAGTTGCCTGCGCGCAACAGAATGTCGAGGCGCTGCTTCCCTGGGCGGACAGCGGTAAGCCGATCATCGCCTGCGAGCCAAGCTGCCTGCTGACGATCAAGGACGACTACCCGGCCCTGCTGCGCGGCGACTTACGCGACAAGGCGATGGTCGTGGCGCGACAGTGCCAGACATTTGAGGAATGGGCCGAGGCACGCTTCGCGGAGAAGAACCTCACACTAACAAGCAACGGGATGAAGAAGATCCTGGTGCAGGCGCACTGTCACCAGCGTGCCCTGGTCGGCGTCGAGCCGATGCTGCGCTTGCTGCGGCGCATCCCGGGTTTGGAGGTCATCGACCTGGACGCCGGCTGTTGCGGCATGGCGGGTTCGTTCGGCTACGAGAAGGAGCACTACGAAATCTCGCGTCTCGTCGGCGAGCAACGGCTGTTCCCCGCGATTCGCGCGGCGTCGCCGGATACCGTCATCGTCGCGCCGGGGCTATCGTGCCGCATGCAGATCGAGCATTTCACGGGGCGGAAGGTGCTGCATCCGGCGATGTTGCTGGATTCCCTTTTGGCGAGCGTCGCGGCGTGAGCCCGACGTGTCCGCATGCCGCGCGCGACAACTACACGTCGGGCTCACGCCGCGACGCTCGCCGTCGTTTACTTGCCCGCGGTCAGCGACCGCTCGATGCGTGTCTCGTTGCCTTGTCGATCGCGCACGGAGACGGTCAACCGTCCGGCGGCGAGGTCGTTGATTGGCGTCTTGAGCGACAGTTCCCATACACCCTGGGTGAGCGGACGGAACCGGGAGGCAAGGTCCTGGCCCGCCGGGATGCCGTCGATGGCGAAGTCGGCGGTGACCTTGAACGACTTCATTTCCAGGCCGCTGCCGTAGTCGTGCATGCCGACCAGGATGCGCCGCAGCTCGCCATTCGCCCCCGCCCGCGGCTCGGTCACGGTCAGCACCGGACGGTTGTCGTCGAGCATCCAGCCGTAGCTCTTCTCGTTGGGATAGTCGAGATCGATGGGGCAGCCGAGGTCGATCCAGCGCAGGATGGTGCGGCGTTGCTCGTCGCTGAGCGGCTTGACCTTGCCGGCGGCGACGGCGTCAGGCGGCGGCATGCGTGGCGGCAGGTAGTCGACGTCGAAGCGCGCGCGATACTTCTTCACGTCCACCGGCTTGCCCTTCCAGACGAGCGTGCCGTCGCCGGGCTTCGCCTCGGACGGGTGGTCGTCGTTGTGGAAGCCGTCGACGCGTTCGCCGAAAATCTTCCAGACGAGCAGGCTGCGGCGCGACTGGAACTTGCGGATGTAGCGCGAGGCGTTTGGGTAGCCCCAGCTATCCCAGCCGGGCGGTTTGTAGCCGTACTTCGCCCGCTCATCGAGTGCCAGCCGATAGTACGTCCCCGGGAACTTGCCGTGGTGGTCGTGCTGGACCAGCGTGTGGTCGGCGTCGAGATCGAGATTGCCTGCGGGCTTGCCATCCTTGCCGGAGTGGCACTGCACGCAGCTCTGCTTGAGGATCGGCTGGATGTCGCGGAAATACTCGACGTTGATCGGGCTCTTGTCCGCGTAACGCAGGCCGGTCTCTTCCTTCACGTCCCACTTCGTCTTCGATTCGTCGCGCGGCCGATCGACGATGAGCGGCGTGCGCTTGGCAAGGTCCCAGACGGGATAGTCCGGCCGGGCGGCGCGCGTGAGGGCGAAGTCGGTCGGCTGCTGGCTGTGGGCATGGCAGCCGCCGCAGTTGGTGCGCATCTCGCCTGGGCGAAGCTGATGCCAGGTCTGCGCCATGTTCAGCAACATGCCGTGGCGGTCGATGGTCTGGAGGGTGAACGGCGTGTCGGCAGGAATCTTGGCGAGGAAGCTGGTATCAGGATTGCCATCGGGGTCAAGCGGCTGATCTCCGGTCGCTGACGCTCCCGGCTCGCCAAAGCTGCGTAGCGGGATCTCGCCGAGGATGCGCAAGCGTTCGCGGGCGTGGCTGTGGAAGCGGCGGCCGGAGTTGGCACCGTGACGGTCCGTGGTCGGCTCCATGACCAGGATGCGGACGGCATGAATCTGATCGTTGGTGTATAGCCCGGCGTCGGCGCCCTGGTTGTGCCAGTTGAGCGGCATGCCGTTGCCGTGGCTGGTGAAGGCGTCGAGGCCCTTCCAGGGGTCGTTACCGCCGGCGTAGGTCGCCGTCACCTTGCCCTTGGGGACGATGCCGTTGGGATAGCTCTCGCGCTTGTAGAAGCTGGACGTGCCCACCAGGCCGAAGGGCGTCCCCTGAGGCAGATGCCTGGACAGCTTGCCGTCGTTGGCGAGCCTGGGCAACTGTCGGGGTTCCTTGACGCCGTAGATGCGCTCGTAGGGGACGAGTGAGCGCGGCCAGCATTCGTTGTACTTCGGATCGTTCTTGATGAGCCGCAACTGTGCGGGCTCGTCGATGACCGCGCCGTTCTTGAGGAGATAGATGCCGCCGTCGATCTGCGGCAGGTAGGTGTACTGATGGTTGACCGGGCCGGGCGAGTAGCACGTCAGCAGATGGTTGTCCGGCGCCCCGGAAGGATGCGTGAACTTGCCGACGGCGGGCGACTTCTTGTCGCCGCGGATGGAGCGATCGGCAGGCCCTTCGAGACCGAGCGCGAACGGCGTCAGGGCGATGGCGCCGGTCGGCATGAAGGGCATGCGATAGAGGCGTGGCCGGCCGTTGTCATGCCGGCCCATCCGCCACGACGGGCCCTGCGCGTCGCGCATGTTCGCCGAGCCGAACGCCGGCTGTCCCTTTGGCGGGGTCGGCGGCATCTTCAAGAGCGTGCCGAAGCCGCTGTTGTTCTGGTTGTAGTACTCCTCGAAGACGACGTGGCCGTCGGAAAGCTGGCTCTGGAAGTGGAAGCCGTTGGGCGCGCCGCCCGGATCGAAGGCGCTCACGAGCGGATTCCAGTTGGTGCCGTCGGGATGGATGGTCCAGATGCCCCAGAGGATGTCGCCGCGGTTGCCCTGCGATTCCAGGGTGCTGAACATGATCCGGCCATCGGCGAGCACGACGGGATGCAGCGCGCCGGAGATGTTGAAGTGCCCGATCTTTTCCAGGTTGGTCGGCGTGTCGTCGTCGCCGATGCTGCTGTCGCGATCATCCATGACGAAGAGTTGCAGGGCGACGGCCGGGTAGCCCTTGGCCGGGCGATAGCCTTCGCGATTGCTGGTGAAGGCGAGCTTGCCGCCGGGCAGCGGGCACGGCCCCATGTTGAAGACGCCGTAGGTGAAGTGCGACGTACCCTGCTCGCCGCCGCGAAAGTCCTTCGACCAGCGGGCGGCGCCGGTGTGCGGCGAAAACTTCTGGTTGGTCAGCCGGACGATGCGTCGCGACTTGACATGGATCTTGAAGATGTCGGCCCCCTGGCGCGGCGGGCTCCACTGGTTGTGGTTCGTGAGATTGTGCAGGTGCGTGTAGAAGACCCATTGCCCGTCGAAGGACACCATCGGATCGGTGATCGAGCCGGCCCCGCCGGCGACGAGCAGTTCCTCGCTGCCGTCGGGATGCAGCAGCATCAGGTCGGCGCCTGGTTCGATGGTGATGGGCGCGGAGAAATCGGTAAAGAAGCGCTTGTGAATCTTGTCGCCGGCGCGCGGGGCCCGCACGTAGACGATGTCGTAATCGTACTTGACCGCGTGGTCGGTCGCGATGGGCGGCACGTTGACGTCGATGACGTCGAGGAAGAGTTTTTCCTTCTGCTGACCGGCCGCCGGCAAGGATAGCGCCACGACAGCCAGGAAACCGACGGCCCAGGCAACGCGATTTCGCATGATCTTGTCCCCCCTGCGTTTCTACGTCCAGTGTAGCAAGGGGAAGGACAAGGGTCATCCGTTTACGTCTTGCGCGTGCGTGTCCCCCTCCGGTACATGAATCAGGTGGCCGCAGGGGTTGCTCGAGCGCGAAACGTGAACAAGTCAGGCCGCGTGCTGCAACGATTTGGGGCGCGATGTGGAATAATCCTCGGCGGCGCGGGCGAGGTCGAGAAGGGCCCCCATGGGCGGGACGAGGATGTGGCGGCAGACCTTGCCGACGCGCTCGGCGGCGCGGGCCAGGTCAAGCAGAGCAACCAGATGCGGCGCCTCCGCTCTGCCGCAGGAACGGCACACGGGCTGGTTCGTCTCGGCGGTGAACAGGCCCGGTCCGGCGGCCTGGAGCAACGCTTCTCCGCAGACGCCGCAGGGTTCGTTACAGGGTTGATCGCCGTGCTGAATCGTCATGAGTTGCATGGGGATCTCGCTGGGTTGACCTGCCTCCACAAGGAATCAGATCGGCAATGGCCCTCGCGAAGTTCCCCGCGGCTCGCAAGAAATCGACGGGTTGGCGCGGGGGAGTTGTCGATGGGACTTTCTCCGGAAGCGTTGCCGCAAACGGGGCCTGGAGAAAGAACCGGGTCGCTGACAAGCCTGGCAAGGATTGCCGGCCGCGTCAAGTTTGCAGATCCTGCGGCAGATGCCGCGAGTGCCCGGCCTGACCGGCACGTCGGTATACTGTTACCATGCAACCGCTGGTTCTGCTCAACACCGTTGGCCTGACCTCGCGACTGCTGGTGCTGGCGCCGCGGCTGAGCGAGCTGGCCAGGCAAGGCTGGCAGCGGCCGCTGGCCGAGGTTCATCCGGCGGTCACATGCACGGCCCAGGCGACGATGCTGACGGGGCAGCCGCCCCGGCAACACGGTATCGTCGGCAACGGCTGGCTCTATCGCGACACCGGCGAGGTCCGCTTCTGGCAGCAGTCCAACCGGCTGGTGCAAGCCGAGCCACTGTACGCCAGCGCTCGCCGCCGCGCTGCCGAGCGTGGCCGGGCGTTTCGCTGCGCCAAGCTCTTCTGGTGGTTCAACCAGGGGGCGGACGTCGCCATCAGCGTCACGCCCAAGCCCCATTACGGCGCGGATGGCAACAAGGCCTTCGACATCCTCGGCACGCCCGACGGCCTGGCCGATGACCTGAAGCGACGGCTGGGCCCGTTTCCCTTCCCGAGCTTCTGGGGCCCGATGGCGGGCCTGGCGTGCACGTCGTGGATCGCTCGCGCGGCCGCCGAGGTGCTGCTCGGAACCGGCAGCACGGACCGATCGCCGCCCGACCTGACGCTGGTCTACCTGCCGCACCTGGACTACGAGCCGCAGCGGCAGGGGCCGCAGAGCTGCGACTGGCCGAAGCTCGTCGGCGAGCTGGACGAGGCATGCGCGCCGCTGCTGGACGCCGCCCGGAAGGCCGGCGCCCGGGTCTGGCTGGTGAATGAGTACACGCATGTGCCGGTGAACCGGGCCGTGCTGCCGAACCGCGCGTTGCGCAGCGCCGGACTGCTGACGGCGCGTCCCGGGCCGTTCGGAGAGTCGCTCGACACCTTCGCCAGCCAGGCGTTCGCGGTCTGCGATCATCAGCTCGCACATGTCTATGTGCGCGAGCAAGGCGATTGGCCACGCGTCCGAGACGTGCTTGGTGGGCTGCCCGGCGTGGACCGCGTGCTCGTTGGCCCGGAGCGAGCGGACATCGGTCTGGATCATCCGCGCGCCGGCGAGCTTGTGCTGCTCGCCAGGGCGGATGCCTGGTTCGCGTATCCGTTCTGGCTGGATGACCGCCTCGCCCCGGACTATGCCCGCACGGTCGATATCCACCGCAAGCCCGGCTACGATCCCTGCGAGCTGTTCTTCGATCCGAAATTATGGTGGCCCAAGGGCCGGGCGCTGCGGCGGCTCTTGCAGAAGAAGCTCGGCTTGCGCGCGCTGTTCGATGTGATCCCGCTCGACCCGACGCTCGTGAAAGGCAGCCACGGGTTGCCCGTACCCGACCTGGCCGACAAGCCCGTCTTCATCGGCGACGGTCCACCGCCGTCAGCGCCGACTCAGATGGACGTTCATGATTGCGTGTTGCGGGCGCTCGAGCTGGATTGATCGGGCCTCCACAATTCCAACAACCAGTAACAAACGATCAGCATCACTCCCCAAGGCCCAGCCAGTATCGCCATGGTGGTGCAAGCGTCGAAGGCGAAGCGGATCGCCCCCATTTCCTCGCCGGTCCAGTAGGCCAAAGGACCAAACACGGCGCCGGTGACGAACGTCCAGATGGGCTTGCCGACCAGCACGTTCAGGGAATGGTCGAGAGTCACGGCGAGCCCAACCCAGATGGATGTGATCCAAATGGGCGCCAGCCAACCGAGCCCCGGAAATGTGCCGTTGTAGCCAATCAGTCCCGTGGCGTTGTAAATGCTGTCGACGATCGTGCCCGCCAGCGCGACACTCAGGGCAAACCACAGCTCCCAGACTCGTCGCGTGTAGATGACGTGCAAGATCAAGAACAGGAAAAACGGCAATGCGCCCCAATAGCTGAGAGGTGGGCCAGCCACCGCGCCCCAGGCCGCGAGCAGCCAGCTTATCTTGAAGCCCACATACTGGATGAGCACCAGCCAGAAAAAATCCCAGGTCAAGTACTTGCTCTTCATCATGCTGTCTCAGCGATGCCGCGACGCAAATGGAGAGCGCCTGAATCAGCAACCACGGATTACACTGATGGTACGGATAAGACACTGGCGAAATGGCGCTACCTACTGGGCGGATCCGTTCTATCGGTGTGATCCGTGGTTCAGACCCTGCGTTTCGGCGGAGGGAGGGCGAGGCTCCTGCCGAGCCGTGGAGCGCCAATAACCAAGCGGGTTCACGGCTCGGCAGGAGCCTCGCCCTCCCGCAATTGGGCCGATCCACTGCTCAGGGTTCAGGCTCGGCAGGAGCCTCGCCTTCCCGCAATTCGGCCATCCACTGCTCGGGTTCACGGCTCGGCAGGAGCCTCGCCCTCCCGCAATTCGGCCCATGCAATCTAGCGCGAGCTGGCGTTTACTTCTTCCCGCCCCAGATGCGTACGGTGCCGTCCTGGGCGGCGGAGGCGGCGATGCGGCCGTCGCGGGAGAAGGCGACGCTCCAGACCATGTCGCCGTGGCCGTCGAACCGGCGCAGCTCCTTGCCGGTGATCACATCCCAGAGGCGGACCGTCCGGTCCTGGCCGGCGGACAGAGCGCGGCGGCCGTCGGGCGAGAAGGCTACGCTGTGGACATAGCCGGTGTGGCCGCTGAACGTGCGCACCGGCTGGCCCGTCTTGAGATCCCAGAGCTTGAGCGTCTTGTCGGTGCTGCCGGACAGGGCGCGTCGGCCATCGGGGGAGCAGGCGGCGCCGAGCACGGTGTCGGCATGGCCGGTGAGCTTCAGCCCCTGGCTGAGGCTGGCGGAGTCGGCCAGATCGAAGTAGCGCAGGCTGCGGTCGAGGCTCCCGGACAGGCCGTGTTTTCCGTCCGGGGCGAAGGCGACGCTCCACACGAAGTGATCGTGGCCTGGAAAGGCGGTGATCTCCTTGCCCGTCTCGACATTCCAGAGCCGCACCATGCGGTCGTCGCCGGCGGAGAGCAGTCGGCGGCCGTCGCGCGAGAACGACAGGCTGCGCACGTAATCGGTATGCCCGCTGAAGCGGCGAATCTCCCGGCCTGTGCCCACGTCCCAGAGGAGAACCTGGTTATCGAAGCCGGCCGAGGCGAGGCGACGGCCGTCCGGCGCGAAGGCGATGGCCCACACGCGCCCCGTGTGGCCGTCGAGCTTGCGCAGCTCCCGCCCGGAGGCGACGTCCCAGATGCGCACGCTGTTGTCGGCTCCGCCGAAGGCGACCTTGCGGCCATCGGGCGAAATCGCCACCGCGTACAGCACGCCCATGCCCGGCTCGAGCGTGCGGATCGCGCCGGCGATCTCGCCGGCACGATACTCCGCCGGCAAGCGTTCGGTGATTGCCTGCAAGCGCTGCTGGGCGTCGTCGCGCAGCTGACCATCCAGCCCGGCAATGGCCTGGACGTACCAGTGATAGGCACGCAGCCGCGGCTGAACTTGCAGGTCGGCCGGCAACTCGTCGGCGAACTTCTCCCAGGCGGCGCCCAGGCGCAGCTGGGCCTGGCCGTCCGCTGGGTCGGACAGGTCGAGCGCGGCGAGCTTGTTCAGAACGCCGTCGCCGCCGCGGTTCAGGTGCCGCAGACCCGTTTCCCAGTCGCCCTTGACGAAGGCGTGATACTTGCCCATTTCGAGATTGGCCTCCGCGTCCTTGGGATCCTTGCGGAGCGCTGCCGCGAACGGCCGCCAGTGGGCGAAGACCTTCTGGGCAGCGGCGATCTCCTGCTGGCGCTTGCGCAGGGCCGAGACGAGCGGGACGTTCTTGAGCTTGCGGGCAGCGGCGTCGGCATTGGCGAGGAACTGCAGCGCCGTCTCGTATTCATCGACGGCGACGGCGTCCTGCAAGGCGGCCAGGCAGGCGTCAATGATGGCGTGCTGGGCCTGCGGCGTGGTCGCCGACTGGGCGGCCTTGCCGAGCACGGCGATGCGCATCTTGAGAATCTGCGCTGCGGGGACGACGAAGTTCTGGGCCAGCTCATCGACGGCCTGGAGGGCGACGGCCGAATCGCCGGCGGCCGACGCCAGCTCGCGTGCCTCGCGCAGCAGGACATAGCGCGCCGCCGGGTCGTCGCGCGAGTCGCGGGCCTCCTGCAGGAACGTGAGCGCCAGCTGCGACCGCGCCGCCGGATCCTTCTTGGCCTTGGCGATGTCCGGGCCGTAGATCTCCTCGATGAGCTTCTCGATCCTGGCCTGCTCGGCCGGCGCAGGGATGCCCGGCTTCTTCTGCTTCTCCTGCGCGGGAGCGGACAGGGCCAGGCAGCCGAGCAGAACACACAGCGTCAGGACGCTGACGCACGGAGCCAGTCGAGAGGAGCGGTGCAATGACGACGCCCAGCGGCAGAGCCAGGTTGCTTTCATGGAAACCTCAAGAGCTTGTCAAACCCGGTGGGAAAGCGACAGGCATAATGATATGCCAGGCAGCCGAAAAAGGCATGGATGAGCCTTCTCGGCGGGGGAGTGTGGTGCTGACGGCGACAGCTCGTCGGCGGGGCGGGGAGTCCGTGGTGCCGGAGAAAGGTGAGCCGGTCCCAGTAGCCGCGCTGGAAGTGGATCAGCCCGCCGACGACGTGGAACAAGCCGCAGCCGCGCAGCCCGTTGGGATCGCGCCACTCGAGGATCGCCCACTCGCCGTCCTCGAACACATTCTCGGGGATGCACACCATGCTGGCCGCCGCGAACTCGCGACGGAACATTTCGCGGATGGCCGCCCGGCCGACGACCGGCTCCAGCATGACCTGGTGATTGGTGGCGGCGTCCGCGTACAGGCCGGCCAGTCCATCCACGTCAGCCCGGTTGAACGCCTCGACCCACGCGCCGACAACTTCCTTCGGGCGCCGCATGCGGTTAACCCTCCAAGATCGCCTGGAACAAGAAACCACGGATGACCTGGGACAAAGAAACCACGGATGACACTGATGGCACGGATACGAAACTGGCCAGATGGCGAACAGGGCATGGGAGTGTGATGCCTGCTGAACCGATCCGAGGTATCCGCGTGATCCGTGGTTCATTCTTAAAGGTTTCTGACAACTGCAGTGTGGTCGATGATTGACGCGTGGCGTGAGCAGTACCCCCAGATCTGCGAAAAGGCAAGGTCCCATTTGCGATGACGGGTGGACTCGGCGGCTTGCAGCCCTTCCTTCAAGAGAGCGGCCGCCTGCCAAATTGGCATGCCGAGGCGAAAATGATTCCAGCGAAGGATGCGCCGAGGGGGTATATGTCGGTTTCTGGACGAATCCTGGACGAATCTTTTGAACGCATCTCCTGCCGAGTGAGGTCTCCGTTGTGGCTTTCGCGGCGGGTGCGTGGAGTTCGCGCAGGCAATGCGAGCGGAAGAGTGTGAGCAAACAACGTTTGCAACGCGAATGCCGCGTGACTACAATCTAAGTAACGATTGCCGGAATCATGGAGTCGGTATCCCACCTGGAAGTGCGCTTACCCACCGAGCGACGGCGATGGCCGAGCCAAGACACCTGACGACCGAGCAGCTGGAGGCGGGGCTGGAGAGCATTCGCCAGTCGCCAAGGAACGATGGCGTGCTGGAGATGATCGTGCGCCGGCCGAGCGTCGGTGAGCGCGAGGTTGTACAGCAAGGCGAGTTGCGGCTGCGCGACGGGCTGGTCGGCGACAGCTGGGCCACGCGGGGCTGTCCGCTGACGCCGGACGGTTCGGCCCATCCGGACATGCAGCTCAACGTCATGAATGCCCGGGCGCTGGCTCTAGTGGCGCAGGACAAGGCGCGCTGGCAGCTGGCGGGCGACGAGCTGATTGTCGATCTGGACCTGAGCGAGGAGAACCTACCGGCGGGGACGCGGCTGGCAATCGGCTCGGCGATCATCGAGGTGACGGCCCAGCCGCACACCGGATGCGAGAAGTTCGCGGAACGGTTCGGGGCCGACGCGGTGCGTTTCGTCAACTCGCCGCTGGGCAAGCGTCAGCGGCTGCGCGGGCTGAACGCCAGGGTCGTCGAGGCCGGCGTCATCCGCACGGGCGACGTGGTGCGCAAGGTCTGAGCGAGGAGTAGAGGTCTGTGCTGGTTGGAGGGGGCTCATGCCATTGCATCGCATTCTGCTGGCCCTGGCCGGGCTCGGCTGTTTCGCTTCCCGGGCGTGGACGGGCGGGCCTGCGCCCTCGGCGGAGCAGGTCCGCTTCTTCGAGACCAGCATCCGACCGTTGCTCGTCGAGCACTGTTTCAAATGTCATGGTGCCGCCAGGCAGAAGGGCGATCTGCGTCTCGATTCGCGTGAGCATCTTCTCAAGGGGGGCCTGTCCGGTCCCGCCGTGACTCCGGGCCGGCCGGAGAAAAGCTTGCTCATCAAGGCGATCCACTACCGTGACCAAGGGTTGAAGATGCCTCCCAAGGGCAAGCTGTCGTATCGGCAGATCGCCGACCTGACGCGCTGGGTCAAATCGGGGGCCGCGTTTCCGGCGAATGTCGTCACGACCAAGAAGCCTGGCGACCACTGGGCCTTTCAGCCGCCGCGTGAGCCCGCGGTGCCGGCGGTAAAGAATGCGCAGTGGCCGCGGAACGCCCTGGACCACTTCGTGCTGGCACAGCTGGAAGCGAAGGGGCTGCAGCCGGCGCCGCCGGCGGACAAGCACACGCTCATTCGCCGCGCGACGTTCGATCTCACCGGCTTACCGCCGACGCCGGCAGAGGTCGATGCCTTCCTGGCCGATACGTCGGCGGACGCCTTCGCCCGGGTTGTCGATCGGCTGCTGGCCAGCACGCATTACGGCGAGCGCTGGGCTCGCCACTGGCTGGACGTGGCCCGCTATGCCGATTCCAACGGGCTCGACGAGAATGTCGCCTTCGGCAATGCGTGGCGCTATCGCGATTACGTCGTCACCGCCTTCAACCGGGACAAGCCCTACGACCAGTTCCTGCTGGAACAGCTTGCCGGCGATCTGCTGCCCGGCGACCCGTCCACGCGCCAGGAACGATTGATCGCCACCGGCTTCCTGGCGCTGGGCCCGAAGGTCCTGGCCGAGGGGGACGAGAAGAAGATGGAGCTGGACATCATCGACGAGCAGATCGATACGCTGGGCAGGGCGTTGATCGGCATGACACTGGGTTGTGCGCGCTGCCACGATCACAAGTTCGACCCGATCAGCACGCGCGACTACCACGGCCTGGCCGGCATCTTCACCAGCACGAGGACGATGGAGAACTTCAAGCGCGTCGCCAAGTGGCACGAGCACGCGATCGGCTCGGAAGAGGACAGGGCCCGGAAGGCGAAGCACGACAAGATCGTGGCCGAGCGCAAGACCGCCATCGAGCAGTTGATTGCCAAGGCCAGCGCAAAGGTGAAGGCTGAAGCCAAGGCGGGGAAGACGCTGCCCAAGGACATCGAAGCGCTCTTTGCCGTCGAAACGAAAAAGGAAATCAAGCAACTGCGCGACAATCTCGCCGCGCTGGAGAAGAGTGCACCGGAGATTCCCACTGCCATGGGCGTGGCCGACGGCAAGGTGACGGACGTGCCGATCTTCCTGCGTGGCGATCACCTGAAGCCGGGCAAGCTGGCGCGGCGACAGGTTCCCGTCGTGCTTGCCGGCGAAGCGCCGCCCGCCTTCGACACGAAGCACAGCGGCCGGCTGGAACTGGCGCGCTGGCTGGTCCGCCCGGAGCATCCGTTGACGGCCCGCGTCATGGTCAACCGCATCTGGCGCTGGCGCTTTGGCCAGGGCATCGTGCCGACACCGGACAACTTCGGCCTGCTGGGAGAGGCGCCGGTCAATCCCCCGCTGCTCGACTGGCTGGCCAGGCGATTCATCGAAGACAAGTGGTCGATGAAGGCCATGCACCGCCGGATGATGCTGTCCAGCACCTACCAGATGAGCGCGACCGACGATGCCAGGGCGGCGCGGGTCGATCCTGAGAACCGGCTCAACTGGCGAGCCAACGTGAAACGTCTGGAAGCCGAGGCCATCCGCGACAACCTGCTAGCCGTCACCGGGACGCTCGATCGATCCCTGGGAGGCTCGCTGCTGCACGTGAAGAACCGCGACTATCTATTCGACCACACGTCGAAGGATACGACGAAGTACGACAGCCGGCGGCGCTCGCTGTACCTGCCGGTGATCCGCAACAACGTCTACGATGTCTTCCAGCTCTTTGACTTCCCCGACCCAGCGGTGGCGAACGGCCATCGGGCTACCACCACCGTGGCCACGCAAGCGCTATTCTTCATGAACAGCGACTGGGTCGCCCAGCTTTGCGAGGAATGGGCAGGCAAGCTGTTGCAAGACGCCAAACTCGATGACGCCGGCCGAGTCGAGCGAATCTATCGCCGCGCGTATGCGCGGAGGCCAACGACGCAGGAGGCCGCCGCGGCCCAGACGCTCGTTGGCAACGTGACAGCAGTGCTGTCCCGCAGCGAGGCAAACAGCGATCGTTGCCGCCGTCAGGCATGGGCCAGCCTGTGCCAGACGGTGCTGGCCGCGAATGAGTTTGTTTACGTGCAGTGATTCAGGCGAATTTCCGCCACGGGAAGATCAGGCCATGCTATCACGCCGCCAGATGCTGCGCTCGACCGCCGTGGGGTTCGGCCACCTGGCGCTGACCTCGCTGCTGGCGGAGGAGACGGCGCGGGCGCAGGGCAGCGCCGATCGGCCAACGCCGGGAGCACCGCATCATCCGCCGCGGGCCCGTCGCGTGATCTTCTTATTCATGAAGGGCGGACCATCGCACGTCGATACCTTCGATTACAAGCCGCTCCTGCAGCGTGATCATGGCAAGTCGTACCCGTTCCCAAGGCCGCGCGTCACCTTCGCCAGCACCGGACACCTGCTGGGTTCGCCATGGCGATTCCAGCAACATGGCGGCAGCGGGTCGTGGGTCAGTTCGCTCTTTCCTGAGGTGGCCCGCTGCGTCGACGACCTGTGCTTCATTCACTCGGTGCACGGCACCAACGCGGCGCACGGCGGCGCCTTGCTGAAGCTGCACACCGGCAGCGATAACTTCGTGCGGCCCAGCGTCGGCTCGTGGATCAACTACGGCTTGGGCAGCGAGAATCGCAACCTGCCCGGCTTCATCACCCTTTGCCCGACGCTGGCGCACGGCGGCGTCAACAACTGGGGCTCGGCTTTCTTGCCGGCCATGTATCAGGGCACGCCGCTGGGCAATGCCAGCGTCCCCGCCGACCAGGCCCGCGTCCGCTACATCCGCAACGAACGGCGCACGGCCGACGTGCAGCGCCTGCAACTCGATCGGCTCCTGGAGATGAACCGGCAGCATCAGGCTCGCGCCACGGTCGAATCGTCGCTGGAAGCGCGCATCGACTCGTTCGAGCTGGCCTTTCGCATGCAGCGCGAGATGCCGGCGGCGGAAGACATCAGCGGCGAAACGCCGGCCACGCGCCGGCTCTACGGCCTCGACGATCCGGTGACCGCCAACTTCGGCCGGCAATGCCTGCTGGCCCGCCGCTTCGCCGAGCGCGGCGTCCGCTTCGTGCAGGTGACGCACAGCGACTCGAACGTGCAATGGGACCAGCACGGTGACCTGCGCCGCGGACATGCGAAAAACGCCCGCGAGGTCGATCGGCCAATCGCCGGCTTGCTCCGCGACCTCAAGGCGCGCGGCTTGCTCGACGACACGCTGGTCTGGTGGGGCGGCGAGTTTGGCCGCACACCCACGGTGGAAGGCGGCGGCAACGATGGCCGGGATCACAATCCGGAAGGCTTCACCATGTGGCTGGCCGGCGGCGGCGTCCGCGGCGGCCACCACCACGGCGCCACCGACGACTACGGCTGGCACGCGGCCCACGACAAGGTTCACATCCATGATCTCCATGCGACCATCCTGCACCTGCTGGGTCTCGACCATGAGCGCTTGACGTATCGCTACGCCGGCCGTGATTTCCGCCTGACGGATGTCCACGGCGAGGTTGCGCATGCGATCTTGAGGTGAGTTGCCGTCTCGTCGAGCGCCTCGGCGTTGCCGAGCGATGGATTGCCTTGCGCTTGCGAGTTTGATGCACACGCACCCGAATTGAGACTCTTCCGCGCCGACTTATCCATCTCCTTACTCCACACCTCCCGCTTTTCCCATATCTCCCATATTCCCCAAGGTTACCGACTCCATGCGCTGCCTCGAACGCCGATGACGATTTTCAGTTGCAGGCATCGAATAAGCCGGTCCGATACAGTATGGACTCGACGAGCCTGGTCGCGGACCGTGGACGTTCCGCCCCGCTGTGCCGTCTCGCTACGATCTGCTACGCGCTGGTGTCAGCATGTACCGTGACAAGAAAGTCGTCGTGGTCCTTCCTGCCTACAATGCGGCCCGGACGCTGCACGATACCGTGCGCGAGATTCCATTCGAGCTTGTGGATGAGCTCGTTCTCGTGGACGATGACAGCAAGGACAACACCATCGAGGTGGCCCACCGGCTCGGCATCAAGCACATCATCAAACATGAGCAGAACAAGGGCTATGGCGCCAATCAGAAGACGTGCTACAACAAGGCCCTGGAGCTGGGAGCGGACATCATCGTCATGCTGCATCCCGATTACCAGTACACGCCCCTGCTGTTGCATGCCATGATCTCGATGATCGGCAACGGGGTTTACCCGGTCGTCTTCGGCTCGAGGATTCTCGGCAAGGGCGCGCGCCGGGGCGGCATGCCGGTCTACAAGTACTTCTCCAATCGCATCCTGACGTTTGTCCAAAACGTGCTCCTGAACCAGCATCTCTCGGAGTATCACACTGGCTACCGCGCTTTTTCGCGCGAGGTCCTGAAGCGCGTCAACTATGTCGCGAACGCCGATGGCTTCATTTTCGACAATGAAATCGTGGCGCAGATCTTTCATTGCGGCTACGAGATCGCCGAGATCACCTGTCCCACCAAGTACTTCCCCGAGGCGTCGTCGATCCGCTTCCTGCAGAGCATGAAGTATGGATTCGGCGTGCTGCGCGTGTCTTTGCTCTATTTCTTGAACAAGACCGGAGTCTTTCATTGGAAACGCCTGACCAACCGCTCGGCCTGAAACGAGCCGACGTCTGCTATCTCACGGTCTTGCTCGTTTCGGCGCTACTCTTCTTCATCCCCAACCTGGGCCGCGTGCATCTGTTTGACTGGGATGAGATCAACTTTGCCGAGTCGGCGCGCGAGATGATCGTCACGGGCGATTACGCCCGGGTGCGCATCAACTTTCAACCGTTCTGGGAGAAGCCGCCGTTCTTTCTGTGGCTGCAATGTCTCTGCATGAACGTCTTCGGCATCGGCGAGTTCGCCGCGCGGCTGCCGAACGCGATCTTTGGCGTCCTTACGCTCCTTACCCTGTACTGGATCGGCAAACGCAGCGTCGGTCGCCGTTTCGGCTTCATCTGGGGAGTATGCTATCTCGGCTCGTTTCTGCCTCATATGTATTTCAAGTCGGGCATCATCGATCCGGTGTTCAATTACTTCATCTTCCTGGGCATCTATGTCGCCTATCGGGCCATCCAGGATGACGCGAAGAGCCCCGCGCAGCTGGCGCTGCTCTCCGGCGCGCTGATCGGGCTGGCCAACTTGACCAAGGGCCCTGTGGGGCTGTTGATCTTCATGTTGACCATGACCGCGTACTGGCTGGCGCTGCGTTGCAAGAGAATCGTCAGCCTCTGGACCATGCTGGCTTTTGCCCTGTCCTTCACCCTGGTCTCATTCTTGTGGTTCGGCATGGAAGTGCTGCAACATGGGCCCTGGTTCGTGATCGAGTTCATCAAGTACCAGATCGAGTTGTTTGCCACGCCGGTGGCCGGGCACAAGCAACCCATCTATTACCACTTCGTGGTCGTGTTCATCGGTTGCTTTCCCATGTCGATCCTGGCCCTGCCGTGCCTGCTCAACCGCAGCAGGGACGGCGACGACGCGCTCATGGGACTGATGCGATTGCTGTTCTGGGTCGTGATGATCCTGTTCACGATCGTCTCCACGAAGATTCTGCATTATTCATCCATGTCGTATCTGCCGCTGTCGTATCTCGCCAGCGTCTATATCCACCGCCTGGTGACGGCGCGCGAAGAACTGGCACGCTACGTGTTTCGCTTGCTGGCGTTGACCGGCGTGTCGATCTGCGTCATTCTGGTGGCGGCGCCGCTGGCCGTTTACCGAAGCGACCTGCTGATTCCCTACCTCAGGCACGAATTCCTCGTCGCCTGCTTGCAATCGCAGGTCACCTGGCAAGGCTACGAGTTTCTGGTGGGTCCGCTCTACCTGCTCGCGCTGGTGACTGCGCTCATTCTGCTGATGCGCCGGCACATCACGCAAGGGCTGCTGGCGCTGCTCTACTCGACGGCAACTTGCATGGCCCTGTTTCTGCTGACCATGATGCCGATTATCGACGCTTACTATCAGGCCCCGGCGATCAACTTCTACAAGAGCATGGCGGGACGGGACGTTTACGTCTTGCCGGTGGGCTTCAAGAGTTATGCCCACTATTTCTATTTCCAAAAGCCTCGCCGAACGGAACATGGAGACCAGGAGGAGCGCTACCTGTTGACCGGCAACATCGACAAGCCGGCTTACTTCGTCACCAAGGCCAACAACCGGGACTTTCCGAAGGCCAATCCGGGCTGCCGGCTATTGAAGCGCGAAGGCGGCTACCTGTTCTATAGCCGGATGCCCACAAGAGAGCTCGTTAGCCGCGGCGAGCGCTCCTCCGCAACCCGTTCGGGCCCTTGAGCCGATGCTGTTCTCGCCATGCTGGCGTTGCTCGACTCCCATTTGCGGCTATTATGTATGAATGTCCTCCAATCGAAATTGCACCGCCATGCCGGTGTCGCGCCGACAAATGCTGCGCGCGACGGCCGTGGGTTTCGGCCAGCTGGCGTTGACCTCGTTGCTGGCCGACGAAACCGCTGCCGTTGGGGCGCCGAGCGGACCCGCCGATGCGCTGGCGCCGCGGGCGCCGCACTTCGCCGCCCGGGCCAGGCGCGTCATCTTCTTGTTCATGGCCGGCGGCCCGTCGCACGTAGATACCTTCGAGTACAAGCCGCTCTTGCAGCGCGATCATGGCCGGCCGTATCCGTTCTCTCGTCCAAGGGTGATCTTCAACGCCACCGGCAACCTGCTTGCCTCGCCCTGGCGCTTTCACCGTCACGGACAGTGCGGCATGCCGGTCAGCGAGCTGTTTCCTCATGTCGCCCAGTGCGTTGATGACATCTGCTTCATCCATTCCATCCACGGCACCAACGCCGCCCATGGCGGAGCCACCCTGAAAGTACACACCGGCAGCGAGAACTTCATTCGCCCCAGCATCGGCTCGTGGATCACTTATGGCCTGGGGACGGAGAACGCGAATCTCCCTGGTTTTGTCACCATCTGTCCGACGCTGGCTTTCGGCGGCGTCACCAACTGGGGGAGCGCCTTCCTGCCGGCCGCTTACCAGGGGACGCCGCTTGGCAACGCCGCCGTGCCCGCTGATCAGGCCCGCGTGCGTTACATCCAGAACACGCGCTTGCCGGTCGAAGTGCAACGGCTGCAGCTGGCGCAAATGGGCCGGATGAACCGCGAGCATCAAGCTCGGGCTGGCGTCGAGGCGTCGCTGGAGGCGCGCATCAGCTCCTTCGAATTGGCCTTCCGAATGCAGCGCGACATGCCGGAGGCGGAAAACATCGCCAACGAGACGCCGGCGACGCGCCGGCTGTACGGGCTCGACGATCCGGTGACAGAGAATTTCGGCCGGCAGTGCCTGCTGGCGCGGCGCTTCGCCGAGCGTGGCGTGCGTTTCATTCAGGTGACGCATAGCGACGCCGCCGTGCAGTGGGACCAGCACGCCAACCTGCGCCGTGACCACGACAAGAACGCTCGTGAAGTCGACAAGCCGATCGCCGGGCTGCTTCAGGATCTCAAGAAGCGCGGCATGCTCGACGACACGCTGGTCTGGTGGGGCAGCGAGTTCGGGCGTACCCCCACGGCCGAGAGCAGCGACGGCCGCGATCACAATCCGGACGGCTTCACCATGTGGCTGGCCGGCGGCGGCGTCAAGCCGGGCTACCGCCACGGCGCCACCGACGATTACGGCTGGCACGCGCAGCGCGACAAGGTCCACATCCACGATCTGCACGCCACCATCCTGCACCTGCTCGGGCTCGACCACGAACGCCTGACGTATCGCTACGCCGGCCGCGAGTTCCGGCTGACCGACGTGCACGGCGAGGTGGTGCGGGCGATCTTGAAGTGATGCCAGTCCACATCGGCAGCCGGATTGAGTCTTTGTCAAGCCACCACGACCATGTCACGCCCGTAACTTGAGAGCAGCTCCGCGCCGTCATCCGTGACCACCACGTTATCGATGATACGTGCACCGAGCCGCTCGTCGCCGAGGAAGACCGGCGGCTCGACGCTGACCACCATGCTGGTCTGGAGCGTGTAGGTGCTGCCGCCGAACATGTGGATGGGTTCGCCCCAGGTGGGCGGAAAGCCGGGCGCCAGGCCGTAGCCGCTGGTGTGCACACGGCCATGGTCGAGGCCCGATTCCTGGATGACGCGCCTGGCGGCCTCGTGGGGAATCACGGCAGGTACGCCGCCGCGAATCTGGGCGATGCAGGCATCGGCGGCCGCGCGAACCAGGGTATACAGCTCGCGCATCCTGGGCGTGGGCGGGCCGATGCAGAACTGGCGACCGATCGTGGCCGTGTAGCGCTTGCAGGTCGCGCCATACTCGATGTTGCCGAAATCGCCGCGCCGCAGGCGGCGCTCCGTGGGTGCTCCATGGCTGAAGCACGAGCGTTCGCCCGAGACGAGATTGATGGGGCTCGCCGCCAGGCCGCTGCCGGCGGTGAGCAGGGCATGATGGACCTCTCCAGCCAGTTCCAGTTCACTGACGCCTTCGCGCAAGGCTCTGGCGAAGACGGTCATGGCCGCATCGGCTCTGCGGCCGGCCTCGCGGATGTACTCGAGCTCGGGCGCTGATTTCACCAGTGTCAGGTCATGGACCAGGTTGGTCGGCTCAGCAACGAGTGCCTTGCCGAGCAATTCCTGGATCCGGGCATAATGGTGCGGATGCAGATAGTAGGCCGGGACTTCCATGCCGACGCGGGCGCTCCGCAGATCGAGCGCTGCCGCCAGCCGTGCAAATGCCTCGACCGGATCTTCGGGTTCAGGGCCGCCGAATGTGTGGATCTCATCCACCAGGGCATCGTCCCGGAACTCGTTGCGTTCCCCTTCGCGCGTCAGGATCGTGAGAGGTCCGGGCCTGGCCGAGAGCGGCAGGCACTGAAACTCCTGGTAGCTCTTCGCATCCGATCCCGTCAGCCAGCGGATCGACACCGGATGGAAGAGCAGCAGCCAGTCCAGGCCGGCCCGGCCGATGGCATCGCGCGCCCGCGCCCGCCGACCGGCAAACTCTTCCGCGGAGAAATCGTGCTTCGACATGGGTTTCTTTCAAATAGCGTGGTCGCATTCGTGAAGGCAGTCATACCTTATGACATTGTCGGATGCCGTAGCAGCTGGACTTTCTCCATTAGCGAGTGCCCTTTGATGTCGTTATCTCACGACGAGCACCAGCCCACCATACATCGCTGGCTCATCGTCTGCATGTTGATGGGTTTCACGTTCCTGGGACATTTCAATCGCGTCAGCATTTCAGTCGCGGGCAACGAGCGCTTCATCGGTCCGAACGGCATGAGCAACGAGCAGATGGGCATGGTCTATTCCGCCTTTCTGCTGGTGTACACGATCTGCATGTTGCCTGGCGGCTGGGTGATCGACCGTATCGGGCCGAGGCTGGCTCTGACGGGTATGGGACTCGGCATGGGGTTTTGCGTCATCCTCACCGGCGCGCTGGGCTGGCTGGCGTTGCCCATCGTGTCGCTGTGGTTGCCGCTGCTGGCGATTCGTGGCTGTGCAGGGGTCGTGAGCGTGCCGCTGCATCCCGGGGCAGCGCGCAGCGTATCCTTGTGGGTGCCGCTGGCCGATCGTGCCACGGCCAATGGCCTGGTGACAGCTGGCGCACTTGTTGGCATCGCCTTGACCTATCCGCTTTTCGGCATGCTCATGGACTGGCTCGACTGGCCGCTGGCGTTCGTCGTCTGCGGCGCAACCATGATGCTGTTTGCACTTGTGTGGTGGCGACTGGCTGCCGATCCTCCGGCCGAACGAGGCCTCAATGTCACACCTGGACAGGTCATCGCGCGTACGCGAACAAGCAGCGCCGAGGTATTCGAACTGTTGCGCAATCGGAGCCTCGTTCTGTTGACGCTCAGCTATGCGATGCTCAGTTACTTCCAGTATCTGTTCTTCTACTGGATCGAGCATTACTTCGAGAAGGAACTCCATCTACCCGTTACCGCGAGCCGGCGGGCCGCCTTCACTGTGACGATGGCGATGGCCTTCGGCATGGCGTTCGGCGGGTATGGCACCGACTACCTGTGCCGCAGATTCGGACGTCGCCAGGGTTGTCGGGCCATGGCGCTCACCGGCATGGGCTTGAGCGCACTTTTCGGGTGGCAGGGCGTTTCGGCACAGGATCCCAGCCATGTCGTCGTGCTCTTTGCACTGGCGCTGGGATCGCTTGGGCTGTGCGAAGGCATCTTCTGGACGACGGCACCAGTTCTTGGCGTGCGCAACGGCGGCCTGGCATGCGCCTTCCTGAACACCATCGGCAATGCCGGCGGATTGCTGGCGCCGGTGTTGACACCATGGATCGGTGAGCAATACGGCTGGACCGCCGCCATCGCCGTGGCGTGCCTTGTTTGTGCCGCGGGCGCTCTGTTATGGCTGGTGATCGACACCCAGCCAGCGGATCGATGCTGAGTGACGTGTGCGGCTCGTTTTGGTAGCTCAACCCGGGTCCCTGAGCGCGACAAAGGTCAGCGCGCGATAATCGTCGCGCTCGAAGAGCACGCCGATCCGGCCGTCTGGGAGCGTGGCCAGGCAGGAGTACGCAGCCGCGCCCTCGTGGATCAGCATGCTTTCGGGCCAGGTCTTGCCATCGTCGTGGCTGAGGCGGATGGTCAGGCGTTCGCGCTTGCGAGTAGACGCCGGATTGCTGAAGACCAGACTCTTGCCGTGGCGATGCAGGCTACCCTGGCAGATCGGCTCGATCAAGGCATCGTCGTAGCGCGAGTCCGACCAGGTTTGCCCACCGTCCTTGCTGAAGGCGACGGCGCGGCGTCGCGACCTGTCCTTGTCGCCGTGGTAGTTGCGCATGTTGAGCATCAAGGAGCTGTCCCCAAGCTCGACGACCTGGCATTCGTTGGTGAACGGTCCAGCAGCACCGCCAAGCTGCCAGGTCTTGCCGTGATCGTCGCTGTAGATGATGTGCGAGTGGTAACCGGCGTTGCCGGGCTGCGCTTTCACCTTGTGATCGCAGGGGATGACCAGCCGGCCCGCGAAGTTCCCCTTCGCAAGCTGGATGCCGACGCCGGGGCCGGTGGCGACCCAGCTCCAGCCGGGCCTCGTCACCGCGGCGGTGATGTTTACCGGCCTTGCCCATGTCTTGCCGTCGTCCCTGCTGTGCGTGACGAAGACAGCGCGGTTGTCGCGGCAGAACGGCAACCAGATGACGCCGGTGTCGCGATCGACGACCGGGCACGGATTGCCGATGGTGATCTTGGCGGTGTCGCCTGCCTCGTAGACAAGTTCCAGAGGACCCCAGGTCTTGCCACCGTCGCCGCTGCGCTTGAGGACCAGATCGACGTCGCCATGGTCCGACCGGCTGGTCTTGCGGCCCTCGCAAAAGGCAAGCAACGTCCCCTTGGGCGTGACGAGTAGCGACGGAATGCGGAAGGTATGATAGCCTTCCTTGCCGCTGACGAAGACATCTATGTCCGTTGCAGGATTGCCGTCGCCGGATGCGTCCGCGCGCGTCAGCACCATCACGACAGGAACAAGTGCGTGCGTCAAGGCAACTGCCCAGAACTTGCGATGGTTTTTCATGTGGCATCCCGGATTGCTTCGGCTCCGCTCCCCTGACGCAAGCAAACGCGCGTCAGATCACGGTCCCGTCCAGCACGACGGCTCCCTTGGGGATGACGACGATGCCGTCGCGGATGACGTAGTTCTTGTATCGAGAAGGGGGTGGCAACGCAATGAATCTTTCGTTGCCGGCAAAAGCCGCGTCTTGAGAACAACGATACGGTCAACGCTTGGCAGCTTTCGGCCGTGGCGCTGCGCCCTCGCTTGGGTCCATCACCCGGCCGCCGCAAAGGATGAAATGGTCACTGCGGCGCACGATCAGGAACAGGAAAGGGTGATCCGCGCGGAAGCTTGGCGGCTCCTTTGGTGGATCCTTTTCAGCGGCCTTTTTGTCGACCACGATGGCCGTGATCGCCGCCGCTTTGGTTCCTTCTTCGGTGACGTCCACGTAGGTTTTTTGCCTGGCATCCGACACATGAAGATCGCCTGCCGGCCATACCTGAAAGGTCTGCCTGGCCGCGCGCGAATACCGTCTTCATGCCGAGTCTGGCAAGCATGTCGTTGAGCTTAATCTCCGTAGCGATACGAAACCGTGGCAGATGGACGCGCACCTCCGGTTCCATTTTGAGGCTCTTGATTGCCTCCACGCATCGCGCCGCCGACAGCCGTTTTTCCATGTCGGCCAAGCCCTTGACATTGTTGGGTAGGACAAGGACCATTGCCAAATCGCCACCCTTGTAAGGCAACTCGAGGACCTGGTGGTCCTTGGCTTCCGCGTAGCGAAACGAGCCGACGACATACATCAAGGGAACTTTGACAGCATCAGTGTCATCACGATAGAAATTCAGCAAGTGTGTACCGCGCGCGTAGAAGGGCTCTTGCCAGAAGCCGTTGAAATAGAAAGCATTCGCCAGGACCAGGACCGTGAGCGGCTGTAGTTGACCGGGTTGCAGCAAGTCCTTGATCATGCCGCGAGTCTGCTTGGCCCCCCAGGCGTTGATGGCCTCGCGGGCTTGTTCGGGATTGGCGGCAAAATCAGTTTCATGGAAGCCGGCTCGATAGGAGTTGTTCATGATTCCCAGAAAGTCGGGTCGCCAGCCAAAGTCCTTCTGTCCCCAGAGAGCATTGGCCATCGCGAGCTGAAAGTCGCCCTTCTTCGTCGCTGCGTCAAGTTCGTGGATCAGCCCGGAATTGGCGGCTGCCAGCTTTTCCGCCGATAGCTTCAGGTGCCGGGCGCGTCCTTGGCGAGGAGAGGATACAGATCCATTGCCAGGCGGTTGTTGCTTTCCACCAGCGCTTCCCGGTCCGCGGCGGGAACCGGCGCTCGTTTTTCCGCGCGGTTTTTGCCATCGTCAGCGACCTTGTCTTCGGGCTTGCCGCGCCCTTTCGAGCAGCCGAATATTGCGATCCAGCAGGCCACAATACCGAACAAAGCGGCACGCTTTAGATCCATGGCTTGACTCCTTCGCGACCATCAAATCACGGTCCCGTCCAGCACGACGGCTCCCTTGGGGATGACGACGATGCCGTCGCGGATGACGTAGTTCTTCCCCTCGGCATCGCGGACCTTTTCTTGATTGACGATGCGGACATTGGCGCCGATGCGGCAGTCCTTGTCGAGGATGGCGTTTTCGATGACCGAGGCTTCGCCGATGCCGAGGTCGGGTACGCCGCGATGGCGGTTCTCCTGGCGCTGCCCGTCGGTCTCGAAATGGTCGGCGCCGATGATGACGGTGTCGCGGATGGCGGCGGCGCGACCGATGCGGGTGCGGACCCCGACGATGCAGCGCTCGATCTGGCAGTCCGCTTGCACGAGACAGCCATCGCCCAGCAGGCAGTTCTTGACACGGGAGTTGACGACGCGCGAGGCCGGCAAGTAGCGCATGCGCGTGTAGATGACGCCCTCCGGGGCATGGAACTCGAACGGCGGATTATCGTCGGCCAGGGCCAGGTTGGCCTCGTGGTACGACTTCACCGTGCCCACATCTTCCCAGTAGCCATCGAACACGTGGGCTTGCACGTGCTGCTCCCGGATGCTGCGCGGGAAGATCTCCTTGCCGAAGTCGGCGGCCAGCGGCGGCGCGTTCAGCAGATGGAAAAGCGTGTCGCGCTTGAACAGGTAGATGCCCATGCTGGCCAGGAACACCCGTCCATCGCCGGCGCGCACGCTGTGCTGGCGCTCCAGCAACTCCGGCGACGTCTTCCAGGGCGCCTGCTCCGCTGCCGTCTTCGGCTTCTCGACGAAGCCGGTGATCCGTCCGCCATCGTCCAGCCGGACGATGCCAAAGCTTGACGCCTGTTCCGCCTTGACGGGCAGCACGGCAATGGTCACGTCGGCGCCGCTCTGGCGATGCGTGCGGAGAAGGTGGCGAAAATCCATGCGATAGATCTGGTCGCCGGAGAGGACAAGCACGTCGCGGCAGCCGTCCTCGTGCACGTAGCGGATGTTCTGCCGGACGGCGTCGGCGGTGCCCTGGTACCAGTCCGAGGCCGCCATCGTCTGCTGGGCGGCCAGAATCTCGACGAAGCCACGGCTGAACGGATCGAACTTGTAGGTGTTGGCGATGTGCCGGTGCAGGCTCACGCTGAGAAACTGCGTGAGCACGTAAACGCGGTTGACACCGCTGTTGATGCAGTTGCTGATAGGGATGTCGATGATGCGATACTTGCCGGCAATGGGCACGGCCGGCTTGCTGCGCAGCATCGTCAACGGATACAGCCGCGTGCCGCGTCCGCCGCCAAGGATCAAGCTCAACACATCTCGCATGGGGTACTCGTTCTGCTAAGGTTCTTGACCGGAGGCACCAAAAGTGCTTGCGTCCGTGGCCGGAGGCAACGGCAACGGCTCTTCGACCGTCGGCCTGGAAGCGTGAGCTTATCCGCCATGGCGAGGCTCCAGGTCTTTGCCCGCCATCATATCAGCATGGCAGTAGCCACCAAAAAGGGCGGTCATTTCACCGCGCGAAAAGAGCCGCTTGACATGGCATCGTACTCCTCCTGCTTCGGCAACTCTGTCCTCAGCACCACCATCGATCGGCCTTGCAGTTCATAGGTCTTGCCGATGGCGAACTTGGCCGGTTCGGCGTCGGGGGCGGCGGTATCGCTGAGGCGCTCCCATTCCTTGTGTTCGCCGCTGGGCGGCAGCGTGAATGGGATCGGCTCGTGATGGGCGTTCAAGAGCAGCAGGATGGTGTCGCCGCTCACCGGATCGCCATGCTCGTCGGTCTCTTCGAGTCCCTGGCCCGCCCAGCGGACGCCAAGGCAGCGGACGAAGCCGGCGTTCCAGGCCTCGTCGGGCATCTCCTTGCCGCTGGGCTCGAAGAAGCTGAGGTCCTTGACGTCGCTGCCGCGGATGACGCGCCGGCCCTGGCAGAACTTGCGACGCCGCAGCACCGGCTCGCTCATCTTCAGGGCGATCATCTTCCGCGTGAAATCGAGCAGCTTCTTCTGGTCGTCGGTCAGCTTCCAGCTGATCCAGCTGATCTCGTTGTCCTGGCAATAGGCGTTGTTGTTGCCTTTCTGCGTATGGCCGATCTCGTCGCCGGCCAGCAGCATGGGCACGCCCTGGGAGAGCAGCAGCGTGCACAGGAGGTTGCGTTTCTGCCGTTCGCGCAGGGCCTTGATGCCTTGATCGTCGGTCGGGCCCTCGGCGCCGCAGTTCCAGCTCAGGTTATCGTTGCTGCCGTCCTGGTTGTTCTCGCCGTTGGCCTCGTTGTGCTTCTCGTTGTAGCTGACCAGGTCGTTGAGGGTGAAGCCGTCGTGGGCGGTGATGAAATTGATACTGGAGTACGGCTTCTTGCCGCTCCACTGGTAGAGGTCGCTGCTGCCGCACAGGCGCGTGGCGAACTCGGAGACGGCGCCGCCGTCGCCCTTCCAGAACTTGCGGACCGAGTCGCGATACTTGCCGTTCCATTCGGTCCACAGGACGGGGAAATTGCCGACCTGGTAGCCGCCGTCGCCCAGGTCCCATGGCTCGGCGATCAGCTTGACCTGCGAGAGAACCGGATCCTGGTGGATGATGTCGAAGAAGGCGCCCAGCTTGTCCACTTCGTGCAGTTCGCGGGCCAGGGCGCTGGCGAGATCAAAGCGGAAGCCATCGACGTGCATGTCGAGCACCCAGTAGCGCAGGCTGTCCATGATGAGCTGCAAGACGCGCGGGCTCTGCATCTGCAACGTATTGCCGCAGCCGGTGTAGTCCATGTAGTAGCGCGGATCGTTGGCGACGAGGCGATAGTAGGAGGCGTTGTCCACGCCGCGAAAGGAAATCGTCGGCCCCAGGTGGTTGCCCTCGGCCGTGTGGTTGTAAACCACGTCGAGGATGACTTCCAACCCGGCGGCGTGCAAGGCCCGCACCATCATCTTGAACTCGCGCACTGCCTCGCCGGCCGTCTCGGAAGAGCAATAGCGCGGGTCCGGAGCGAAGAAGCCGATGGTGTTGTAGCCCCAGTAATTGGTCAGGTTTTTCTCGACGAGATAACGGTCGTTGACGTGGTGATGCACCGGCAGCAACTCGACGGCCGTCACCCCCAGGTCGGTGAGGTACTTCAGCGCCGCTTCCGAGGCGAGGCCCGCGTAGGTGCCGCGCTGCGCCTCCGGGACCTTCGGATGCAGCTTGGTGAAGCCCTTGACGTGCATTTCATAGATGATCGTCTTGTGCCACGGCGTCCGCAACGGCTTGTCGTCTCCCCAGGTGAACGCCGGATCGATGACGACGGCCAGCGGCGCCAGCGAGGCATTGTCGCGATCGTCCATCGCCAGGTCCTGTTCCGGGTCGCCCAGCTTGTAGCCGAACATCTGATCGCCCCAGCTGATGAGCCGGCCAAGGCACTTCGCGTACGGATCGAGCAGGACCTTGTTGGGGTTGAATCGATGACCGGACTTGGGTTCATAAGGTCCGTGCACGCGGTAGCCGTAGAGTTGTCCCGGCCTGGCCTCCGGCAGATAGCAATGCCACACCAGGTCGGTGTGCTCGCGCATCTCGATGCGCGTACTCTCCTTCGGCGCGTCCACGGCGTCGAACAGACACAGCTCGACCTTGTTGGTATGTTCGGAGAAGATGGCGAAGTTGACGCCGGCGCCATCCCACGTCGCCCCCAGCGGATACGGATTTCCGGGCCAAACTCGCATGGACGCAGTCTCCTCGGTGTGAAGCTTTCCCAATGAAATGATACGAAGTGTGCGTCGTTTCCGTAGGACAAGCGGCTCGCTTGGCGGAAGTGTGCGGTCGGGATGAGGCCGGACCGGCAAGCCGCCGGCCCTGTGTGGGACAAGCGGCTCGCTTGCCACAACACATGCGCCCGCCACGCCGCTGGACAAGCGGGCCCCTTCTGCTACGATTCACTGCGTTGGCTGACGTCCCGTAGTCTCATCGGAGGCAAGGAATGATGCGCGTTTTCGCAGTGATGCTGCTGGCTTGTGCTGGCTGGACCGTCAACGCGGGCGGCGGCGAGAAAGACGCCGCCAAGGCAGACCTGAAGAAGCTCCAGGGGACGTGGACTCTTGTCTCGATGGAGATGGACGGCAAGAAAGCGCCGCCGGAGGCGGCCGAGGGCATCAAGGCGGTTGTCGAAGGCAACAAGGTGACGATTTCCTTCAAGGGCGAGGTGAAATCCGCGTCCACGTTCACCGTCGATGCCTCGAAAAAGCCCAAGACGATGGATGCGACCGCTGTCCTGGCCCCGAACAAGGGCAAGAAAGCCTTCGCCATCTACGAACTTGACGGCGACACCTTCAAGATTTGCACAGGCGAGGGAAACAAGCGGCCAGCGGCGTTCGCCACCAAGGAAGGTTCCGGCTTCAGCCTCATGGTGTGGAAGCGTGCCAGGTGAGTTGCCTCGCCTTGCAGTGTGTGCGCGGCTAACCTGCCGACCTGGCCCGCTCATCCTGCCACTGGTTGAGCTTGTTGTAAAGTGTCTTGAGGACGATGCCAAGCTCGGCGGCAGCAGCGGGTTTGTTGCCGCCGTGCTTCTCCAGCACGTGAAAGATGTGATCCATCTCGATTTCTTTCAGAGTCCGCGGCTGCTCACGGACTCCTGACTCCTGAACCCGGACTCCCGTTTCCTGACTCCTGACCGCTGACTCCTGAATCCTCGGCTTCATCGGCAGCGTGGCCGGCCCGGACAGGCCGCGGATGTGATGCGGCAGATCGTCCGGCTTGATCGGCTTGCCGCCGGCAATGATGTAGGCATACTCCATGACATTGGCGAGTTCGCGGACGTTGCCGGGCCATTCATGTTCGAGCAGCGCGTCGATGGCCTCCGGCGTGAGCAGGTCGGCCACCTGTTCGACCGGACGCTTGGCGGCGCGGGCCAGCAGATGCTTGGCCAGATCGGGGATATCGGCACGGCGCTCGCGCATGGGCGGGATGCGGATCTCGAAGGTGTTGATGCGGAAGAACAGGTCCTCGCGGAACTGATCTTCCTGCACCATGATGCGCAGGTCGCGGTTGGTGGCGCACAGCACGCGAACGTCGGTGCTCAGCGACTCCGTGGCGCCGACACGGCGAATCTCACCCGACTCCAGGAAGCGCAGCAGCTTGGCCTGGATGTTCTTGTTCAGCTCGCCGACCTCGTCGAGGAAGAGCGTGCCGCCGTTGGCGACCTCGAACAAGCCCTTCTTGTCGCGGTCCGCTCCGGTGAAGGCGCCCCTGACATGGCCGAAGAGTTCGCTCTCCGCGAGGTTCTCCTGCAACGCGCCGCAGTTGACGGGAACGAAGGGCATGTCGGCCCGCTGGCTCTGCTGGAAGACCGTCCGCGCCACCAGCTCCTTGCCGGTGCCCGTCTCGCCGAGGATGAGCACCGTCGAATCGGTGGGAGCGACCGTGCTGATGAGCCGATGGACGCTGCCCATCGCCGGCGAATCGCCGACCAGGATGCTCGGCCCTTCCGCGGCGCTGACCCGACTCTGCAAGGCCATGTTCTTGTGGCGAAGGTCGCGCTTCTCGGCGATCTTGGCGAGGATCGCCTCGATCTCGCTGAGCTTGCAGGGCTTGGTGATGTAATCGAAGGCGCCCAGCCGGACCGCCTCGATGGCCGTCTCCATGCTGGCGTGTCCGGTCATGACGACGGCTTCCGTGTCCGGCGCGACTTGCTTGAGTTGCTCGAGCACCTCGATGCCATTGAGCCCCGGCATGCGCAGATCGAGGATGGCGGCGTCGAAGATGTTCTTCTCGAGCGTCTTGACGGCGGCCTTGCCGTCGGGGCACACGGTCACCTCGTGCCCGAGACGCGGCAGCTCCGAGCGCATGAATTCCTGCAGCGACTTCTCGTCGTCGGCGAATAGGATGCGTAGTCCCTTGTTGGCCATTGCCGTCTCCAGTTTTCAGTTTTCAGTTTTCAGTTTTCAGCAAGAATGTCCAACTGAGAACTGAACACTGAAAACTTGCCTCATGCTGCCTTGCGTAGTGCCGCCGTCTCGCATTCGACTTCGGGTTCGGCGGCGACCTCGACCGGTTGCAGGGGAATGCGGACGGTGAAGGTGCTGCCCTGGTTCGGTCCCGCGCTGGCCGCCTCGATGTCGCCGCCGTGCTGGTTGATGATGCGATGACTGATGGACAGGCCCAGGCCGGTCCCCTTGCCGGTGCGGCTGCGCGTGAAAAACGGCTCGAAGATATTCTCCAGCACCTCCTCGGTCATGCCGCAGCCGGTGTCCTGGAAGGTCATCTCGGCCATGCCGTCGCGCTGCCGCAGGCCGATCGTCAGCTTGCCGCTTTCATCCATGCTGTCCAGGGCGTTCACCACCAGGTTGAGCACAACCGACTGAACCTCCTGGGAGTTGACCCAGGCCTCGACCGGAGCGCTTGGCAGCAGGATGAGTTCCTTACCCTTGCAATTGGGCATCAGCTGGACGATGTCGAGCACGCCTTGAATGAGCTTGCCGATGTCGGTTGGCTCGCGATGCCGGTCACCGCCGCGCGAGAACTCCAGCAGCCGTTCGGTGATCTTCTTGCAACGAAACGCCTCGTCCTGGATCATCTTCAGATACTTGGCGACGATCTCGCGGTCTTGACTGGCGCAATCAGCGCCCTTGCGGCCCAGGCCGGCCATGCCGTTGAGCAGTTCCTGAAAGCGCGTCTCGAGCGCCTCGCTGCAGAAGGCGATGCCGGCCAGCGGATTATTGATCTCATGCGCCACGCCGGCCGCCAGGAAGCCGACGCCGGCCAGCCGCTCGGAACGCACCAGCTGACGGCTGCGCTCGTTTACCTGCCGGGCCAGATCGCGATACATCTCGCGCAGCCGGCTGCTCATGTCGTTGAACGCCTCCGCCAGATCCTCGATCTCGTCGCCGGAGCGCACATCGATGCGGTACTCGAAGTTGCCCTTGCCAACGCGGTCCACGCCCTGTTGCAAGTCGCGGATCGGATAAAAAATCCAGCGATAGAAGAAACGCAGCAAGCTGAGCAGCAGCAGCACTCCGACGATGGCAGTGCCCAGCACAATTCCGAAGCTGAGCTTGTAATCGGCTTTCGATTTTCTGATGCGGTCGAAGAGGTCGTTGTAGATGACGTTGTGCAGGTCATTGGAAGTCTGCACGAGGTTGTCGATGGCGAGCTTGACCTTTTGGTTGAGCAGCACGCGCGTGGCGTGATCCGCCGGCCCGAATGCGCGCTCGACGGCGACGTCGAGGCGCTTGAACCCCTGCTCCAGCGCCTTGGCCTGCTCCATTTCCTTGAAGCTGTTGTCCGGATTGCGGCCGGTGTCGATGGTCTCCTGCAGCTTGGCATGGTAGCCGCGCAGCGCCGCCCGCGCCTCGGCGAGACGGTCCTTGATGCCGGCGAGCGGATCCTGAAGGTCGCCGCGCGGCGCCAGGAACTTGACGGTGCTGCGGATCTTGTCGCACTCCTGTAATTCTTCGAGCCGGCTGTCGATGGCGCGCATGGTGGCCCGATAGGACGCCAGCCCCTTGAGGGTACCGGCCAGCAGCAGCCCCATGATGGCCACGACCAGGCCGAGTCCGAGCATCAGCTTGTGGCGGAAACGCCATTTGCCGCCCACGAGACCTCCTGTCCGCGGCCTGAGAAGCTGGAACCACGGGGCGGACTTCGCCCCTCTCGCAATCCTGTCCGGCGACAATCGGCGGCGAATCTAACAGAACTTCAGGCTCTTGAGAATTGCAGATTGTGGACTTCTCCGCCATTTCGGCAGGCCTCACTGTTCCCGGCGACTTCGCCATGGGGACTAAGGGGATTGAGAGGCTTGGCCGGGCTTTGGGTGGCACGCCTTGAGGTACTCCGAAGTGCTGTTGAAGCGTCTTTGACTGGAACCACACCCCGACGCTACCTTGCCCACATTTACACGGCGCCGGCTTCAAGAGTATAATTTCACCGAGAAGGGAGGCCCATCATGGCACTGACCGCCGAGCAGATCGAGCAACAGAAAAAGCAGGCCGAAGAGATCCTGTTCACCGGTCCGGAGACGATCGGTTTCGCCAAGAGCCTGTTCTTTGGCCAGTTTCGCGCGCCGCTGCTGTTTCCCTATCCCGAGCTATCCAGCGCGGATCGCGCACAAACCGAGCAGGCGGCAGCGGAGCTACGGCGCTTCGCCGCCGAACATATCGACGCCGCCGCCATCGACCGCAACGCCGACATCCCACGTTCGGTCATCGACGGGCTGGGGCAACTCGGCGTGCTCGGCATGGCGGCCCCCGAGGAGTTTGGCGGCCGGGGCTTCTCCCAGCTTGCCTACTGCACGATCATGGAGATCATCGGCGGGCACTGCGCCTCCACGGCCGTGTTCGTCAACGCTCATCACAGCATCGGCATTCGCGCCCTGGTGCTGTTCGGCACCGAGGAGCAAAAGCGCCGCTGGCTGCCGGACATGATCGCCGGCCGCAAGCTCGCCGCCTTCGCCCTCACCGAGCCGATGGCCGGCTCCGATGCCGCGAACGTGCAGACCACGGCCACGCCCAGCGCCGACGGCAAGTCATTCATCCTCAACGGCGAGAAGCGCTACATCACCAACGGCGCCATCGCCCAGGTCCTCACCGTGATGGCCCGCACGCCGGGACCCGACGGCAAGTCGAAGGTCACCGCATTCCTGGTCACGCCCGACATGCCCGGCTTCGAGGTCGTGGAGGCGCGCATGGACAAGTGCGGCATCCGCGGCACGGCGACGGCACGGCTGGCCTTCCGCGACATGGCCGTGCCGGCGGAGAACGTCCTCGGCCCGCTCGGCAAGGGTTTGCGCGTCGCGCTGACGGTCCTCGATTTCGGGCGGACCACGTTCGGCGCGAGCTGTACCGGTTCGGCGAAGACCTGTCTCGCCGCCTCGGTCAAGCATGCCCGCGAGCGCATCCAGTTTCAGCAGCCGTTGGCCGAATTCGAGCTGGTCAAGAAGAAGATCGCCTACATGGCCGCCAACGCCTTCGCCATGGAGGCCACCACCAGCCAGTGCGCCAGCTTCATCGACCGCGGCGCGGAAGATTACATGCTCGAGACGGCCATGCTCAAGGTGTTCTCGACCGATGCGCTTTGGCAGATCGTCAACGACACGCTGCAGATCTACGGCGGCCAGGGCTACTTCTCGAACGAACCCTACGAGCGCATGATGCGCGACGCCCGCATCAACCTCATCGGCGAGGGGGCCAACGACGTGCTCTTGGCCTTCATCGCCCTGGTCGGCATGCGCGGCGTAGGCGAGCATCTGCAGGGGGTCGTGAACGCCATCAAGCATCCCATCAAGCAGTGGGGCACGCTCTGGCGTTTCGGCCGCAACCAGGTGGCCTCGCGCTTCACGAGCCCCGAAGTGCCGGTGGTCAGTCCCAGCCTGCGCGAAGATGCCCGCCTCCTTGGCAAACGCGTCCGCGACTTCGGCCTGGCGGTGCAAACCGTGCTGCGTCAGCACCGCGAAGCGGTGCTCACCAAGCAGTATCTGCAGGAGCGCATTTCCTGGGTGGCCTGCGACCTGTACGCGTCAAGCTGCGTGCTCAGCCGGCTGGATCATCTCCTGAACCACGGCAACGGCAAGGCGGAGGACGTCAACCGCGACGCCCAGGCCGGCCGCTACTTTTTAAAACTCGCCGGCCGCCGCATGACTCGCAACCTCGACGAACTGTGGAGCAACGACGACGAGGAGACGACGCGCACGGCCGACGGCTACCTGGGACGGTGAACGCAAGAAAAGAGGAGTCTCGTTCGAGCTCACTCGTGGATTCGTTGCCGGGGTGCCGAGAGGGGGGGTGGCAACGCAACGAATCCTGCAGCGAGGGCGGCGCTACGGATGAGCCGAGGGCTATTCCAGCACGTCTTCCAGCCGCCGGCGTTGACATGGCTCCATGCAAGCCGCCGTCCCGGTTGTACCCAGACAAGCTACATCGCCGCCAGCGTCAGCGCCCCATGGACCACAACATCTTCTCCCAGCGCCGCGGGCACGATGTCGGTCAAGCCGCGAAACGGTTCGAAGTCGAGTTGCGCGAGCCGTTCACGCAGCGGACGGAAGAGGGGGTCGCCCATCAATGACACGCCGCCGCCGATGACGATCCGCCGCGGGCACAGGAGCACGATGACGTGACGGATGGCCTGCCACAGGGCGTCGCAGGTCTCGCTCAGCACATCGAGCGCGCGCGGATCGCCGTTGCGGGCGCGGTCGCCGACTTCGCGCGCCGTGATCTGGCCGCCGCTGCGGGAACTTGCCCGCCGGCCGATGGCCCAGCCGGAGGCGACATGTTCCAGCAAATCTTCTTTTCTCGACGCTGGGTCGAAGACATGCACGTGGCCAATCTCCGCGCCGCCGCGGCCTTGTCCGCGATAGATCTGGCCATCAACGATGAAGCCGCCGCCGATGCCGGAGCCGATGGTGATGTAGAAGATCGGCGAGAGTCCCTTGCCGGCACCGTGATGTGCCTCGGCGAGGCCGGCCACATCGGCGTCGTTGCCCAGCACCGCCGGCAGGCCCAGAGCTTGCGAGATCCAGTCAGCCAGCGGAAAGTTCTCCCAGCCTTCGATCTGGTGCGACTTGATGACGGTCCGCCGGGCGTCATCCACCGGCCCGCCAAAGCCGATGCCGATGCCGCGGAGATCGCCATGCTGGAGTTTCGCGTCGGTCAGCAACGCCGGGACGGCGTCGAGAATCTGGCGACGAATTCCCACGCCGCCTTCGGTGACATCGACATCGCCACGCCAGCGCGCCCGCAGCACGCCATCCCCGGCGCCGATGCCAAGCTGCAACTTCGTCCCGCCGATTTCGATGCCGAGGAACATGTAGGAATCGGGAAGGTAACGCTGCATTCTTCGTTTTTCATTCTTCGTTTGGGCCGCAAAATGAAAACACGAAGAATTGACAACGAACAAGCGTAGTGCACATCTGGTTCATATGGTTGCCACGCCGAGCGACTTCGCCGTCGCCGTGATCTGTCCCCAGGTCGTATCATCGAGATCGATGCCATCCCTGGACCGCCGAGCGCGGTTTTGGTTTTCGGGCTCGCCCGGCATGAGGATTTCCGCAGTCGGCGACGTCTTCTTCGATGTCTTGATGTAGGCTGCGAAGCGTTCGACCTCGGCGTGGAATTCCTCCTCGCTGATGAAGAAGCCAGGCGACAGCAGGATGGTCAGCATGCCGTTGGTAAGCCGGGTGGCGGCGGGGTTGCTGCAGCCGTTGCCGGTGAGGGCGCCGGCGAGGACGTCGGCGATGATGCTCAGGCCGTAGCCCTTGTGTCCGCCGAAGGGGAGAATCGCGCCCGGCGGCGGGCCGTAAAACGTCTTGGGATCGTTGATCGGCTTGCCTTCCGAGTCGATGATGCAACCGTCCGGGACGGGCACGCCCTTGTTGAGGGCCACCTTGATCTTGCCCTCGGCGATGACGGAGGTGGACACGTCCCAGATGATGGGCGGCCCATGGCGGACCGGGATTCCGGCCGCTACCGGATTGGCCGACAGGCGCCGCTCGATGCCGCCGACCGGGGCGACCAGGATGCCGACGCCGCTGGTGTTGACGAAGTGCAGCGACAGCATACCGGCCGACGCCGCCATCTCCGCCCAGTCGCCGATGCGGCCCAGGTGGGCCGGGTTGCGCAGCGCGATCACGGCCACGCCGGATTTCTTGCACTTGGCGATGCCGAGCTGCATCGCCCTCTCCCCCATCACCTGCCCGAAGCCGAACTGGCCATCGACGACGGCCATCACGTCATTCTCGTGAACAACCTTGAGCTCCTGGTTGGCCAGGACCTTGCCCTCCTTGAGCCACTGGATGTAGACGGGCACGCGGATGACGCCGTGGGAATCGTGGCCAACCAGATTGGCTTCGACCAGGTAATGGCCGATGCGCTCGTTCTCGGGTGGCCGGCACCCCGCGGCGGCGAAAATGTCGGCGACCAGGCGCTTCAGCGGTACGGGGAGGATTTTCATGGAGCTTTGGCCTCGCGTGTGTGGTTGCTCTCTGTTGTAGGGCGGCGCGGTGCGGCGGCGAGCGCATCCCATGCACCGGTAGCTCGAGCAACGGCCGCGCTGCCAACCCTGCACATTCTCCTTGCCAATCCATTCGCCGGATGGGAAACTAACAGGCATGAGAAGAACGATGCCAATAGCTTGCGTGTGCGTGCTGGCCGGGGCGGCGCTTGGCCAGACCGGAGTCTCCGTTCCTGGCAAAGGCGCGGCCGACAAGGTGCAGTTCGCCCGCGATATCCAGCCGATCCTGGCGTCGAGCTGCCTCGTCTGCCACGGACCGGATGAGAAGATGCGCAAGGCGGGCCTGCGGCTCGACGTCCGCGAGTCGGCCTTGAAGTCGCTCAGGAGCGGCGGCAAGGCCATCGTTCCCGGCGATGCCAGGTCCAGCGAGTTGCTGACGCGCATCCACTCCGAGGGCAGCGACCGCATGCCCCCCGCCAAGAGCAACATCACGCTAAAGCCCAAGCAGAAGGAACTGCTCAAGCGCTGGATCGAGGAGGGGGCCGAGTACCAGAAGCACTGGTCGTTTGTCGTCCCGCAACGGCCGGCGATCCCCATCGTCAAGACGAAGGGCTGGGCCAGGAACGCGCTCGACGACTTCGTGCTATCCCGGCTGGAAGCGGAAGGGTTGAAGCCGTCGCCCGAGGCGGATCGCCATGCCCTGGCCCGGCGCGTGAGCCTCGACCTGACGGGTCTACCGCCGACCATCGCTGCCGTCGATCGCTTTGTCAACGATCCGAGCCCGGATGCCTACGAGAAGTACGTGGACCGGCTCTTCGAGTTGCCGGCCTACGGCGAGCACTGGGCCCACAACTGGCTCGATCTGGCCCGCTACGCGGATTCCAACGGCTATGCCACCGACAACCTGCGGACCATCTGGAAGTATCGCGACTGGGTGATCGACGCCATCAACGCCAACAAGCCGTTTGACCAGTTCACGATCGAGCAGATCGCCGGCGACATGCTGCCGCAGGCGACGACGCAGCAGATCCTGGCGACGGCGTTCCACCGCAACACGCTGACCAACGACGAGGGAGGCACCAGCGACGAGGAGTTCCGTGTCGCCGCCGTCGTCGATCGCGTCAACACCACCATGCAGGTATGGATGGGCCTCACCATCGGCTGCGCCCAGTGCCACAGCCACAAGTACGACCCGATCAGCCAGGAAGAGTTCTTCCGTGTCTACGCCATCTTCAATCAGACAGAGGATGCCGACCGTTCGGATAACAGTCCGCTGCTGTCCGCGCCGACTCCCGAGCAGGCGAAGCAGAAAAGCAAGCTGGACGCCGAGATTGCGGCGCTCGACAAGCAACTGAAGCAGGTGAAGGGCGCCGGTCCGGAAAAGAAGAAGATCACCGACCAGCTCGCCGTCCTGCGCAAGCAACTGGCCGCCGTGAAGCCGCTAACGACTCCGATCATGCACGAGCTGCCCGACGGCAAGAAGCGCAACACACGCATCCACATTCGCGGCAACTTCCTCGACGAGGGCAAGCCGGTGACGCCCGGTGTGCCCGCCGTGCTGCATCCACTGGCCGACAAGACGAAGCCCGACCGGCTGGCACTCGCCCGCTGGCTGGTCGATGCCAGCAACCCGCTCACGGCGCGTGTGACGGTCAATCGCTACTGGGAGCAGGTCTTCGGCAGCGGGCTGGTCGAGACGCCGGAGGACTTCGGCATCCGCGGCAAGCTACCGACGCATCCGGAGCTACTCGACTGGCTGGCGGTCGAGTTCGTTGCCCAGAAATGGGACGTCAAGAAGCTGCTCCGCATGCTGGTGACGTCGGCGACGTACCGGCAATCGTCGCGCATCACGCCCGAGCTGGAACAGCGCGATCCGAGCAACCGCCTGTTTGCCCGCGGTCCACGACATCGCAGCTCGGCGGAGACCATCCGCGACCAGGCGCTGTTCGTCAGCGGCCTGTTGAGCCCGAAGATGCACGGCCCGCCGGTGCGGCCGCCGTGCCCCAAGCTCGGCCTCACTGCTGCCTTCGGCTCGGGCACCGACTGGGAAGACAGCAAGGGCGAGGACAAGTATCGCCGGGCGCTGTACACGCAATGGCGGCGGACCACGCCGTATCCGTCGATGATCACGTTTGACGCGCCGAGCCGCAATGTCTGCTCGGTGAAACGGCCGCGGACCAACACGCCGCTGCAAGCGTTGACGACCTTGAACGACCCCGTCTACGTGGAAGCGGCACAGGCGCTAGCGCGGCGCATGGTGAAGGCAGGCGGCGCCACGCCGGAAACTCGGGCGACCTACGGTTTCCGCTTGTGCCTGTCGCGCCCGCCGCGCGACGCCGAGCTGAAACGGCTCGTCGATCTACAGCGTACGGCCCGCGAGAAGTTCGCCAAGGCGCCGAAGGAAGCCGTGCAGATGGCGACGGAACCGCTCGGCCCGCTGCCTCCCGGCATGGAACCCGCGGACCTGGCCGCCTGGACCGTTGTCAGCAATGTGCTGCTGAATCTGGATGAGATGTTTGCGAAGCGATGATGGAGGTGACATGGCTATCAGTGAGCAACCGATTGCGCCGCCGAATCCGCCAGGAGGCGTGCCGCCGGGAAGTGCGCCCCCAGTCGAGTTAGATGCCTATTACAACCCCGACGATCCTACAAAGCCTCTGCCTCCCGAGCTCTGGCCTGAGGTCGACCACCTCGTGACGGAGGACGACACGCCCGTGGACAATATGTACTCGGAAAAGCAAATGCGTTTGTTGACGGAGCCGCTGTATGCGTGCTGGCCAGGCCCCGGGAACGACCGGCCGTTTCTTGTAACCGCCAACGTCGGTCTTTTTTATAGCGCGCACGAGCCGGCGATTGTCCCGGATGTCTTGTTGAGCCTGGACGTGAAGCCGCGGGAAAACTTGCTGATCAAGCGTCATCGCTCCTACTTTATTTGGGAATTCGGCAAACCGCCCGACGCCATCATCGAGATTGTCTCGAACCGGGTGGGCGATGAGTTCACGCGCAAGGCGGCGGTGTATGCGACGCTGGGCGCTCCCTATTACATCGTCTGGGACCCGGATAATCTGCTCGACAAGGGCACGCTCAACATCTTTGCCTTGCGTGAAAAGGAATACCAGCCTCTCGCGGACGGGCGCTTGCCTGTCATCGGTCTTGAACTCGTCGTCTGGCACGGCATCTTCGAAAACGTGGAGGCGGACTGGCTGCGCTGGCGGCTTCCTGAAGGCAACTTGATCCCCACTGGCGCCGAGCGCGCCGAGCAAGAACGCCAGCGCGCCGACCGCCTGGCCGCCCAGCTTCGCGCCCTTGGAATCGAGCCGGAGTAGTCATGCTGTTTCCCGGAATGGACCCGTACCTGGAAGAACCCGTGCTGTGGACCGGCGTCCACACCGCGCTGATTGTCTACATCCGCAATCAGCTTCAGCCAGTCCTCCGGCCGCGCTACCTGACCGCGATCGAGGAACGCGTGTATGTGGAGGGTCCGGCCAAGGAACGCGTGCCGGATGTCTGGGTCAAGAAGAAAAAGAAAGCAAAAGGAGCCGTCGCCGTCCTCGAAGCGGATAAGCCGGTCGTCGTTCGGACCCCCGCGCGAGAGCTTCACGAAGCGTATCTGAACATCCTTGACCTGCACGACAAGCAACGGCTGGTGACGGTCATCGAAGTCCTGAGCCCCACCAACAAGTATGCCGGACCCGGGCGCGAACTGTATCTGGCCAAACAGCGGGAGATTCGCCGCAGCGCGGTCCACCTAGTGGAGATCGATCTGCTGCGGACGGGTCCGCATGTGCTGGCCGTCGCCGAGTGGGCCGCCCGCGCCCAGCGGCCGTATCACTATCTCGCTTGCGTCAACCGCGGCAGCGGCGAGCGCGACGAGTTCGATCTCTATCCGCGCCGGCTAGCCGAACGGCTGCCGCGGATCGGGATTCCGCGCGCAGGGAAGGATCCCGATGTGCCGCTCGACGTGCAAGCCGTCGTCGAGCAGACCTATACCGATGGCTGCTACCAGGACCGCATCGACTACAACCAGCCCTGCCGGCCGCCGCTGTCGCCCGAGGAGCAGGCCTGGGCCAACCGCCTGCTCCGCAAGGCCGGCTATCGACCAACCACCAGGAAGCGAAGATGAACCATCTCTACTTCAACCACAAACTCCACATCACCCGCCGCCACTTCCTGCGCGATTCGCAAGCCGGCATCGGCGCCGTCGCCTTGTCGCTGCTGATGAACGACAGTGCGGCGAAAGCCGACGACCGCCCCGCCGCCAATCCACTGGCGCCGCGCCGGCCGCATCATCGGCCACGGGCCAAGAACGTGATCTACCTGCACATGGCCGGGTCGCCGCCGCATCTCGATCTCTTCGATTACAAGCCGGAGCTGGTGCGGCGCAACGGGCAGGATTGTCCGCAGGAGTTTCTGCGTGGCCGACGCTTCGCCTTCACCAGCGGCGTGCCCAAGCTGCTCGGCACGCCGCAGCCGTTCGCCCGCCATGGCGCGAGCGGTGCCTGGGCGTCGGCCGCCGTGCCGCGCATCGCCGGCATCGCCGACGATCTCGCGTTCATCAAGTCGCTGACCACCGACCAGTTCAACCACGCGCCGGCGGAGCTGCTGCTGTTCACCGGCTCGCCGCAGTTTGGCCGGCCATCGATGGGCACCTGGGTCACCTACGGCCTCGGCTCCGAAAGCCAGAACCTGCCCGGGTTCATTGTCCTCGTCTCCAGCGGCACCTTCCCGAGTGCCGGCAACAGTATCTGGAGCAACGGCTTCCTGCCGTCCGTCTATCAGGGCGTGCAGTGCCGCTCGCAAGGCGATCCGGTGCTGTTCGTCTCCAACCCGCGCGGCATGGACCGCGACATGCGCCGGCTCAGCCTCGACGCCCTGCGCGACCTCAACGAGATGCAAGGTGCCGAGCTGGGAAACCCGGAGACACAGACGCGCATCGCGCAGTATGAGCTCGCCTTCCGCATGCAGACGGCCGTACCCGAGGTGATGGACATCTCCCGCGAGCCACGCAACGTCCTCGACATGTACGGTGCCCAGCCGGGCGGCGCCAGCTTCAACAACAACTGCCTGCTGGCCCGCCGGCTGGTCGAGCAGGGCGTGCGCTTCGTGCAACTGCACGACTGGGGCTGGGACTTCCATGGCACGGGACCGGGCGAGGACATCCGCCAGGGGTTGACGAACAAGTGCCGCGGCATGGACCAGGCCGTCGCCGCGCTGATCCGCGACCTGAAAGCCCGCGGCCTGCTGGATGAGACACTGGTCATCTGGGGCGGCGAGTTTGGCCGGTCGCCGTTCCGCGAGGGCCGCACCGCCGGCAGCCCGAACCTCGGCCGCGACCATCACCCCTTCTGCTACACGCTGTTCCTGGCCGGCGGCGGCATCCGCCCCGGCGTCAGCCACGGCAACTCCGACGAACTCGGCTTCGACGTCGCCGAGAACCCGGTCACGCCTCACGACCTCCAGGCCACCATCCTGCACCTGCTCGGCATCGAGCACACCCGGCTCACCTTCCGCTTCCAGGGCCGCGATTACCGGCTGACGGATGTCTTCGGCAACGTGGTTCGCGAGATCGTCGCGTGACATTCGCAGGTACGCCATGCGCACGCAAAGCCGTGAGCATGGCACGCGGGCGATCCGTCCAGAATATTCGTCCAGGATTCGTCCAGAAACCGACATATATCCCCTCGGCACATCCCGCTCCGGACGCATTCAGCGAAATCTGCTGCCGCCCGGCACAGCTGACCTGGCAAAGCCGGCTTCTCATGGTCTAATGGACGTAGGGGCCGGTCTGCGGCAGAGCGACGGCTCACAAACTGCATGCCACGCGCTTGCGGTTTCGCGCACCGTGTCCCCAGGCGGGCGAGGATCGTCGTTAGTGAGTCGATTTGGTCCGCGCAAGCGCGTGGCGTGCTGGTTTGCCATGCTCACGCAAAGCCGTGAGCATGGCACGCATGGCACGCGAGTGTTGTCGCAACCGTTCGCGCATTTTCGCTTGGCGAGCCGAGAGCGTCAGCGCAATCATTCTCGGTCGCTTACAAGTCGGCCATTTGGCGGGATTCGGCAGGAGACCATGTCCAATGTGATCACGGACTCGTGGAATCGTTTCCTTGACGCGATCCTTCCTCGCGTTTCCGCCTGGTTATTGTCCCGTACTGCCCCCGCGCGTCAATTCCCGCAAGAGCTGCAGTTCATTCTCGCTCAACCAGAAGTCATGGAGATATTCTCGCTTGATCCGGAAGATCATCGCAACAGCGATCCGCACGATCGGTGTCACGGCTACCGAATCCTCGGGCAGCTCACCGTAACATCTTCAGGGCAGCGTCGCAAAATTGGTCGTTCGCTCGTAGCCGGCAACTGTCGAACTGGCCCGAGCTTCAAGTGCTTCGATCCGCACATGGGCGTCAGGGTGGAGCGAGCCGGTCAACGAGCGTCGCTAGCGGCGTGCTTCTGGTGCGGAAACGTCGAGGTCATTGGTCCTGCGGCGGATCGCGAAATCTATCCGTTATCAGGCTGGCCCGCACGGCTCCTGGCCCGCCACTTGATGCAAGCGCGGATTCCCTTACCTGAGCCGCCGGCATATCTGTCGGGCGCTGCCAATGGTTAAAGGCTACGCGCCGTGTGCCATGCTCATGGCCCTGCGTGAGCAATGACTGCGGCAGCCAAGGGCATCGTCCCATTGTCAAATGGCCATAGCGTCGCCTCGCGTGAGTTCACCATGCTCACGCAGCGCCGTGAGCTTGGCATGCGCGCCCTGGAGAAGGGCGATCTCAAACATCACCCTCGGTCAACCCCGCGTCGCGCATGATGCCGCGTTGTGTTCCCGGCTTGAGATCCTGGTTGCCGTGAACTGGCACGACGGTACGCCGCCCGGACTCCGTGTGTCGGTAGATGTGGTGGCTGCCCTTGATGCGTGCAAGCGTCCAGCCGTGCCGTTCCAGTGCACGGCACATCTGTTTGCCGGACACGATCTTCACGGCGCTTCCTCGGCTGCCGCACGCGCGACGCCGTCTTCGTGCGCGACGGCGAGCCAGCCTTCCGCAGCTTCGCGGAGGTTGGCGCGAACCTCATCGAGCGTGTCTCCCTGTGTGTGACAGCCCGGGAGCGCGGGTATGGAAGCGGAATAGCCGCCCGCCTCGGGTTCGGGTCGAATCACCGCCGTCAGGACAACGGCGACATCGACAGCCAGCGGAGTGGATGCAGAAGAGGCGCCGCTCATGATCAGAATCTCCTCTTCCGCTAGTCTACCGCACAGAGGCCATGAGGACGAGACTCTTTCAAGCGAACCGACTGCGTCGGTCACCGCCCGGTCATCCTCCTCGGGCACGTCATTTGCACTTCATCCCATGGGTTCGCTGGAAACGACGAAGGAGACGACAACATGGCACGTTCCAGATGGGGCAAGTGCAAGGACTGCAAGTGGTTTCAGATCGAGCCGGCCGCCGAGCCGTCCAACAACACGATGGGCCTGTGCATCGACGAGGATCTGCTGCGCTTCCGGCTGCGCGTTTCCGGGAACAGCGGGTGCAATCGCTTCATCGAGGGCAAGGTGGCGCATGCCAAGGGATCCAGCAAGGCGCCGCCGCTGGCAGCTGCGACTCGTTGATGAGCGATGCTTGCCGCGTCAGTGCTTGATGCGGCAACGCGGCAGGGCCTTCTTCAGCCTTTGCAGCGCCTCCTTGCTGGCCGATACGCGAATGTCGAGGTGTTCGAGCTGGGTCAATTCCGCGAGGTGCGTCAGGCTTTCCTCGTTGAGGCCGAAAAGCCCTCGCAGGGCGCGCAGCTGCTTCATGTCCTTGAGTTCGTGCAGGGCGGCGTTCAGATCGCGCATGGACGGCAGGTCCAGCGCCCGCAGCTTCTTCATCTCCTTGAGATCCTTGCAGCACGCGGCCGTCAGCTTGGGGTTGCCGTACAGGTTCAGCTCCGCCAGCTCGGGCAGTTCCTGGAAATGCTTGATGGTGGCGTTTTCAAGGCGAAAGCTCAGGTGTTCGATGGCAGGGAAGTCTTCCAGCACAGCAATTACGTCATCCTTCGCAAGCTCCATCTGCAGCATGGCCAGCGCCGGGAGGTTGGCCAGTTTCTTGAAGTCGGCAAGATCGAAACGTTAGCCGCGCAGCTCGAGGTAACGGAGATTCTTCAGGTCGGCCACCATGTTCGATCGAAATCGGTTGACCGTATCGAACGGCGGCAGCGACAGGATGAATCCGAACGGCACGCCCAGGTCCGGCGTCCCCGGCGGCGGAAAGCTGGCCGCGCCCTCGACCACTGGAATGAGTCCCTTGACGACCTTGGGTTCCTTGCCGGCATGCTCCAGGTCCCCCCACGGATCGGGGGCATACCAGGACAGCGTCTCGTTGCGCTGTTTCAGGCGTTTGAGGATCTCCTCGGAAAACTTCGGCAGCCTGTCCTGAGCCGGGACTTGCGCCGGAACCCGCCCCGCCCCCGCCAGGAGCAACAGCATCCCCGCCGCCATCAACAACGCACGCATGTCTCCTCCCGTGTAACACTTCTGGTGCATTCTATGCGGAAAGGCGTGGATTCCCTGGCGATCTTCGCGTCTTCGCGGTGCCAGGCTAGGCGTCACCGACTAACAGCGTGGCCGAGCCGTACTCGAGCAACAAGAGTGCACCGCCAAGACGCAAAGATCGCAAGGAAAGAAATGCCGCGTGGATTGATTTGGAATTCTTTGCGCTCTTCGCGTCTTCGCGGTGCAAGGCAGGACGTCACCGAGTCACAGCGTGGCCGAGCCGCACTCGAGCAAGAAGAGTGCACCGAAAGACCCAGCGCGGTCAAGCCGCAACTACGATCAGGAAGATGCGCAAGACAAAGCGACCACGGATGTCACGGATGTCACGGATGGCACGGATGGCACGGATGGCACGGATCAAGAAATCAAGAAGCCAGTCAATCGTCCGTCAACCCTGTCTTCTTTATCCGTGCCATCCGTGAAATCCGTGGTTAGAATCGCCATGAAATCTCTGCACGCTGCAAAGAAATCACTCGAAGAGTACACTCGAGCAAGAAAAGTACACCGCCAAGACGCAAAGAGCGCCAGGAGAACATGACCGGGACTCTATCTCTGTGAACCAAACCTCTGGAATTGCTGAGCGGATCCAGGCAACGCTTGTTCCGCTCAAGCGCTCAAGTCATGGTACAATACCCCCTGACCTCCCAAAGAACTTGTCACGCTCCGATTTGCTGCCGACAGTCTATTCGAGAGGCTCCATGAGACGACACAACTTGCCACGGCCCATCGCCATCGCTGCTGTGACGCTGGCTGCGGCGCTCGGCTGTGTTGCCGCGGCTGCGCTGCAAGGCGACACGCCGGCGCTCGATCTGGGCGCCGGCTATCTCAAGGAAATCCGGCCGCTCCTGGGCAAGTACTGCTTCGCGTGCCACTCGAAGAAAGTGCACAAGGGCGACCTCGATCTGGAGCGCTTCGACTCGCTGGCGGCGATCCGCAAGGACACGAAGCCGTGGCAGCACATGATCGAGCAGCTGGAAACGGGCGAGATGCCGCCGCGCGGCAAGCCCCGGCCTAGCGATGCCGAGCGGGCCACCCTCCTGCGCTGGGTTCGCGCCATGCTCGACGCGGAGGCGCGGGCGCGCACCGGCGATCCGGGGCGCGTGCCGCTGCGTCGGCTGAGCAACGCCGAGTATGATTGCACCATCCGCGACCTGACGGGCGTGGACATGCGGCCGACACGCGAGTTTCCCGCCGACGGCGCCGCCGGCGAGGGTTTCACCAATGCGGCCGAGGCGCTCGCCGATGTCACGCCGCCGCTGTTCACGCGCTACCTGAATGCCGCCAAGGACATCGCCGGGCGGGCCGTCCTCCTGCCCGATGGTTTCCGCTTCAGCCCCAGCAAGACGCGTCGCGACTGGACCAACGAGAGTCTTGAAAAGCTGCGGCAGTTCTATGCCGCACACTCCAGCGACGGCCGGCTGGCATTCGCGCCCTACATCTCCGCGACCGTCCGCCATCGCGCCGCCCTCGCCGACGGCAAGTTCGACGACGTGGCAACGCGCGAGAAGCTCAACGCGAAGTACTTGCGCTCGCTCTGGACGACGATGACAGGCGGCGAACCGTCGCAACCGCTGGATCGCGTCCGCGTGCGCTGGCGTCAGGGCGACATCGCCGCGGCAACCAGGGAGATCAGCGACTGGCAGGCGGCCCTGTGGAAGTTCGTACCCATCGGCAGCTATCGCTACGGCGCCACCACCCGGCAGGTTGCCAACGATCCGGTCGCCGGCGATGTGCAGCCGGTCCGGCTGGCCGTCAAGCCGGCGCCCGGCCAGGGCGAGGTCGTCGTCCGCCTGGTGTCGCATGACCTCACGCCGGCGGCCAGGGGGACGCGCATCGTCTGGCAACGGCCACGCTTCGAGGGCAAGGGTAAGGCGCCGCTCCTGCTCGCGGACTATCCGAAATATGGCAGTGCCTTCGAGGTGGATCATGCCGCCGTCTTCGCCGATGCCGCCAGGTATCTCGCCGCCGCTGCCGAGTTGGCCCACGATGCCAAGCCGCGCGTGCACGATGTTGCCCGGAAGCACAACCTCGACGCCGCGTTGCTGCAACGCTGGACGGCCCTGCTGGCCATCGACGCTCGCAGGGAAACGGCGGAGCCGGCGTTGACCGCTGCGGCAACACCACTCGACCTCCTGGACGAGAAGACGCCGGACAACCCGCAGCATCCGCCGATCCACGGCTGGCGGCGGCGGAACGCCGAGCTGCCGGTGCTCGTCAGCAACGCTTCCGATGCCGTACGGCAGATTCCAGGCACGATGGCGCCGCGCAAGGTGGCCGTCCATCCCACGCCCACCGAGTTCGTCGCCGTCGCCTGGAAGAGCCCGCACGCGGGCAAGATCAAGGTCGCGGCGCTGGTCAAGCACGTGCATCCGGCGTGCGGCAACGGCGTCGCCTGGTGGCTCGAGCTGCGCCGTGGCGACCGGGCCGCCATCCTCGCGCAAGGCGCCATCGACCTCGGCGGCGCGGCCAAGGTTCCCGAAAAAACGTTGACCGTCGCCAAGGGCGATCAGCTCGTGCTGGTGGTGGATGCGCGCAACGCCGAGCACACCTGCGATCTCACCGAAGTCAACTTCACGATCACCGGCGCGAAGAAGGTCTGGGACCTCGCCGCCGACATCGCCAACACGGTGCAGGCCGGCAACCCGCACGCGGATACGCATGGCAACAAGGACACGTGGAGCTTCGTGCGCGGGCCGGCCAAACCGGGGAACACCATCGTCGCGGGCCGCTTCCCCGATGCATCGTTGCTGGGCCAGTGGCGCCTCGCGGCGGGCAAGGGGCAACGCCAGGAAAGCGCCGCCCTGGCCGAACGAGTGCAGAAGCTCCTCACCGGTCCCCGTCCGGTGCAGGAGAAGGATCCGGACCGCGCTGTCTTCGACGCGCTGATCGCTCCTGACGGCGCTCTCCTGGCGGGACTCGACCTTGCGCGCTTCGCCAGGCCGCGACCCAGGGATGCTGCGTTCGGTCTACCCGGCGATCGCTTCACCGCCGAGGGCAATATCACCGCCTTGCCGAACTCGTCGATCGAAGTGCGCTTGCCGGCGCCGCTGTTTCGCGACCGCGACTTTGTCGTCGAAGGCCGGCTCGATCAGCCGGCCGGCGAACGCGTCGTCTTCTTTGACGCGACGGCCGGCACGGTGCCACGCGAGCCAGTCTGGGACGGCAAGAGCCCCATCGTCGCCTCGGCGAATTCGACGGCGTTCAAGACGCTGCTCAAGGGCTTCGCCGAGTTTCGTCAAATCTTCCCCTGGTACGTCTGCTTTCCGAATGTCGTTCCCACCGATGAAGTGGTGAGCCTCAAGATGTTCCATCGCGAGGATGAACCGCTGGAACGGCTGTTGCTCGACGCCGAACAGAAGCGGCGCCTGGACCACCTCTGGGAGGAACATCGCTTCATCAGCCGGCAGCCGGTGGTTGAGAATGATTACCTGCCGCAGTTCATCGGCTACGTGACGCAGGATCAGCCGAAGGAACTGCTGGCGTACTTCGAGAGTCAACGGCCGGTGTTCAAGAAGCGGGCCGATGAGTTCAACAAGGATGCACTGGCCGCCGAGCCGAAGCACCTGGCCGAGCTGTCGCGGTTTGCTGCCCGTGCCTATCGCCGGCCGTTGCACAAGCAGGAGGAGGCCGAGCTGCGCGGCCTCTATGACAAGCTCCGCAAGAAGAAGGTCCCGCACGACGAGGCGTTCCGCGGCGTGCTGACTCGCGTGCTGCTGACACCGGCGTTTCTCTTTCGCATCGAGAAGGCGCCCGCCGGCGTCAAGCCGGGGCCCATCGACGACTGGGAACTGGCGTCGCGGCTCAGCTATTTCTTGTGGTCCTCCATGCCGGACGAGGAGCTGCGCCGGCTGGCCGCCGACGGCAAGCTCCGCGAGCCCGCCGTGCTGGCCGCGCAAGCGCAGCGCATGCTCAAGGACGATCGGCTGCGAGCGCTGGCCATCGAGTTCGGCACGCAGTGGATCCATGTCCGCAACTTCGACGAACTGAAGGAGAAGAACGAGAAGCTGTTTCCCACCTTCACGCCGGCACTGCGCAAGGTCATCTACGAGGAATCGATCCTTTTTTTCCAGGACCTCTTCCAGGCGGACCGGGCGGTGACGAACATCCTTGACAGCGACTATGCCTTTCTCAACGAAGCGCTGGCGAAACACTATGGCATTCCCGGCGTGACCGGGCCACAATGGAGGCGTGTCGAGGGAGTGCGCAAGTACGGTCGCGGCGGCGTTTTGGGCCTGGCCAGCGTGCAGGCCAAGCAGGCCGGCGCGTCGCGGACCAGCCCCGTGCTGCGCGGCAACTGGGTCGTGGAGACGTTGCTGGGCGAAAAGCTACCGCGACCGCCCGCCAATGTGCCGATCCTCCCCGACGTGGAAGGCGGCGCCGACAAGCGGACCACGAGACAGCAGGTCGAACGCCACGTGTCCGATGCCTCCTGTGCGTCGTGCCACGTGCGCATCGATCCGTACGGGTTCGCCTTCGAGAACTTCGACGCCATTGGTCGCTGGCGCACCAAGGAAATCAGCGGCCTGCCCGTCGATACCCGGGCCAAACTGAAGGACGGCACCGAGTTTGCGGGGATTGAGGGGCTAAGAAATCACCTGCTGGCGAAAAAGAAGGACGTCATCGTGCGCCTCTTCTGTAGACAACTGCTAGGCTACGCGCTGGGCCGCGCGACGACACTTTCGGATACGACGCTGATCGACGAGATGGTGTCGGAGCTGAACCGCAACGACGGCCGCATATCGGCCGCGGTGTTGACGATCGTCCGCAGCCCGCAGTTTCGCATGGTGCGCGGCCGGGATCATGACCGGGAAGAGTGAGGAACGCGAATCACGCGGCTTCCGGGAGGGCGAGGCTCCTGCCGAGCCGCGAACCAGCAACAGGCGAATGGATGCAGAAACCGGGAGGGCGAGGCTCCTGCCGAGCCACGAGCCAGCAACAGGCGAATGGGATGCAGAAACCGGGAGGGCGAGGCTCCTGCCGAGCCGCGAACCAGCAACAGGCAGAGAGAAGTTATCCAACAGACGGGAACCTGCTGACGGCTCGGCAGGAGCCTCGCCCTCCCGTGATTTGGCCTTTCAAGGGCCCCTGAAGAATGGACAATCTCACCAATACCGAAGAAAAACTGCCGGACCGGAAGCACCCCGCGCACGGCATACTCATCGTGGCGAGTCAGCCGACCATAATCTTCGACACGGTGTGCACCAAGAACCGCGGAACGTGGCTCGCGAATGACTCGGTTCATGATCTCCTTCGCCAAGTCTGGTTCGAAGCGTCGGCGTGGCTGATGGGTCGTTACATAATCATGCCGGACCATATCCATTTTTTCGCTGCTGCTACGCTGTCTGAGATCAGCTACGATAACTGGGTGCGATACTGGAAATCCCAGTTCAGCAAGCGGCACAAGACGGCGGGACATGACTGGTTGGTGGACCACTGGGATTCACGTATACGGAGTGAATCCGCATATGCGGAGAAGTGGGACTATATGTTGCAGAATCCAGTTCGCGCGGGCCTCGTTGCAAGATCCGAGGATTGGCCATACCAGGGTGTGATCCACAACTTGCCGTGGAGATGAGGTGACCCGTGATCTGGCGGAATCCGGGAGGGCAAGGCTCCTGGCGAGCCGCGAACCAGCAACAGGCGGGTGGGTGCATACACAGACGGGAGCCCGCTGGCGGCTCGGCAGGAGCCTCGCCCTCCCGAAACGTGCTCGCCCTCCCGAAACGTATTCGCCCTACCGAAATGCGCTCGCCGTCCCGAACCGTGGTGGCACTGGAGACCGAATCATGACGACGAACAATCTACACGTTTCGCGCCGCACCTTCCTTCGCGGCGTCGGCGTCAGCATGGCGTTGCCGTGGCTGGAGTCGTTGCCGGTCTGGAGCGCGGATGGTACGCCGCGGCGTGAGACGGAGCCCCCGGTGCGGTTTGCCTGCCTGTTCGCGGGCAATGGCTTCCATAGCGGCGAGTGGTGGGCGCGCGGCCAGGGCGAGCAGATGCAGCTGGGTCGCGTGCTCGAATCGCTGCGGCCCTATCGCGAGAAGATGCTCTTCATCCGCGGGCTGTACAACGCGGAAGCCCTCATAGGCGGCATCCATAGCTGCCAGACCGGCAACCTGCTCACCGGGGCCCACCTCGCGCCAGGCGGTGAAATCCGCTCCGGCGTCAGTTGCGACCAGGTGATTGCCCAGCGCATGCGCGAGCACACCAAGGTACCGAGCCTGGTGCTCGGCTGCGAGCCGTCGATCGCGGCCATCCACAAGAACTACTCGATGATCTACAGCTCGCACATTTCGTGGAGCTCGGCGACCACGCCCACGCCGCTGGAAGTCTACCCGGCGCTGGCGTTCGACCGGCTGTTCCGCAACGATGTCGGCCGGGCCGATCAGAGCGTGCTCGACGCCGTCCTGGCCGATGCCCGCGGGCTGCGCAACCAGGTGAGCCGGTCGGATCAGCGCCGGCTCGACGAGTACCTGTCGTCCGTCCGCGAGGTGGAGCAGCAGATCAACCGGGCGGGGCAGGCCGGCCGGCTGCAAGGCTGGCGGCCCACGCTTGAGCGCCCCAACATGCCGCGCCCGGCCGACGGCATGCCGCAGGACATCGACCAGCACATGCGGCTCATGTGCGACATCCTGGTGCTCGCCTTCCAGACCGACACCACGCGCGTATGCACGCTCAAGCTGAACAACGACCATTCCAGCCTGCGCTTCCCGAACCTGCCGTCGTCGCAGCCGAATCAGCGCATCGACTACATGATCCATCACCTGCTGTCGCACACCAACAATGCCGACTGGCTCAAGGTCAACCAGTTCTTCACGGAGCAACTCGCTTACATCGCCGGCCGGATGAGCCGGGTGCAGGAAGGCGGCCGCACGCTGCTGGACAACTCGATGATTCTCTATTGCTCGAGCATGATGACGGGCGGGCATGACAACAACCAGTTGCCGGTCGTGTTGCTGGGAAGCGGCGGCGGCCGGATCCGCACCGGCCGCGTCCTCGATTACCTCAATCGGCCCAACCGCAAGATGTGCAGCCTGTATCTGTCGCTCATGGACAAGGCCGGCGTCCGCCTCGACCGCTTCGGCGACTCCGACCGGAGGCTCGAGGAGATCTAGGGGCCGCCCATGGACATCGCCGCCGACTTCCTCTCCGCGGTCATCAACGCCTTCGAGGGCAACAAGCGGCTGGCCGATCGAGCCGTCGAGCAGGTGCCGGATGACAGGCTCCACGTTGCTCTCGATGCGAACACGAACTCCATCGCCGTCATCATGCAGCACGTCGCCGGCAACCTGCTGTCGCGCTGGACCGATTTTCTGACGACGGACGGCGAGAAGCCATGGCGGAATCGCGACAGCGAGTTTGTGGAGGCATGCGCCGGCCGGGACAAGATTCTGGAGTTGTGGGCGCGCGGCTGGACGTGCCTCCTGACGGCGCTGCACAACCTGCGGCCAGACGACCTCGCAAAGATCGTGACCATCCGCGGCGAGCCGCACTCCGTGCCGCTGGCCCTGACGCGATCCCTGGGCCACACCTGTTATCACATCGGCCAGATCGTGCAAGTCGCCAGGATTCATACCGGCGAGCAATGGCAGACGCTGACCATTCCCAGGGGCGGTTCCGAGCAATTCAACAAGGCGAACTGGGGACAAGCGGGCAAATCGCATTCGTAGCCACGCTCACGCATCCGGCCGGCCGTCCGCCCCCAGACACGCGTTGAGCAGCGCCCCCAGCGGTTCGGGGTCGGCCAGACGATGGTCGTCGCCGACTTCGATGAGCGCCGTGGCCGGCAGCCCACTGTTCCGGACCAGCTCCTCACTGTGAGCGAAGGGCACGACATCGTCGGCCCGGCTGTGCAGGATGACCGTATCGGGCTTGACTGTCCTGGCCGTGCCCCATTTCTTCCAGGCGGGACAGAGAAGCACGAGCCTGGCCCGGCCGCTCTGGATGTTCATGGCCACGGCGCCGCCCCTGGACGAACCGACGACGGCGCCCGGTTGGTGCCGCTCACATTCCAGCTGCGCGATTCGGACGGCTTCCGCGAAATCCTCGTCGGGCAGATGCGGATTGATCACTTCGTGGCCGTGCCGGGCCAGAAACGTCGGCTTGACGCCGCCCGGGACCGACTGCCAGCCGTGCAGAAAAAGGATTTTCATGATGGTATTGTAAGCCGTCTGAAAGACGCGATCATTCTCGGTAAAATAGAGGTAAAGACCGTGTATGGCGGCGATCGTGCACCTTGTAATATGAGGTTTGCCATGGTGGAACGAGTGAAGGTCTTCACGTTTGTCAGCGGTCACGGCGAGACCATTGTCGAACCGCCCCATGAGGATCACATCAATCAATGGCTAGCGACCGTCAAGGGTCGGCTGGTGAGAATCACGCAATCGGAAAGCGAGAGGGCGGGAGCGGGCCATCACGTCACGCTGTGCATCTGGTATCTGCCGGATGTATCTGCCGGATGATGGAAACCAGTGAAGCCCCGCTACGAACGGCCCTCGTCAATGGGAGTACGCCATGCAACGTCGCGAATGGTTGACTGCGGGCATGGGTGTCGCCGGCGCATCATTGCTGGCCGGGCAGATGGCCAGGGCTGGTCCGGCGGGCGCGGCTCAGGGACGCAAGCTGCCGCCGCTGCGCATCTTCGACGTGCAGACTTTTGTCACGGCCCCCGCCGGTATTCGCCTCGTCGTCGTCAAGGTGCTGACCAACGAGGCCGGGCTGTACGGCCTCGGCTGTGCCACCTTCACGCAGCGGGCCCGCGTCGTCGAGACCGCCATCGACAAGTACCTGAAACCGTTCCTCATCGGCAAGGATCCGCTACAGGTCGAAGATATCTATCAGTCGTCGTGGGTCAGCTCTTACTGGCGCAACGGGCCGGTGCTGAACAATGCCCTGAGCGGCGTGGACATGGCGCTGTGGGATATCGTCGGCAAGCGCGCGGGCTTGCCGGTCTATCAGCTGCTGGGCGGCAAGTGCCGCGACGGCGTCGATACCTACTTTCACGCCAGCGGCAAGGACTTCGCCACGGTCGAGAAGGCCGTGCGCGCCGCCATGGACAAGGGCTGGCGGCATGTCCGCGCCCAGGTGACCGTGCCGGGGCTGGCGACCTATGGCACGGGGGGCGCCACCGGCGGCATCGAGGGCGACCCGAAGGTACCGCCCAATCGCCGGGCCCAGGTCTGGGAGCCGGGGCCGTACGTCCGCATCGTGCCGCGGCTGTTCGAGCACCTGCGCAAGCAACTGGGCGACCGCGTCGAGCTGTTGCACGACGTGCACGAGCGCGTGCCGCCGATCCTGGCGATGCAGCTGGCTCGCGACCTCGAGCCGTTTCGGCTGTTCTTCCTCGAAGATCCATTCAGTCCGGAGGACGTGGGCTACTTCAAGCACCTGCGCAAGCTGACGAGCACGCCGATCGCCATGGGCGAGCTATTCAACAACCCGAATGAATGGCTGGACCTGATCGCCGGCCGGCTCATCGATTTCATCCGCGTGCACCTGTCGCAGATCGGCGGGCTGACGCAGGCGCGCAAGCTGGCGGCGCTGTGCGAGTTCTTCGGCGTCCGCAGCGCCTGGCACGGGCCCGGCGACGTGTCGCCGGTCGGTCACGCCGTCAACGTCCACCTCGATCTTGCCATTCCCAACTTCGGCATCCAGGAAGGCCGCATCTTCACGCAAGCCGAGCAGGACGTGTTCCCCGGCTGCCCCGCGCTCAGGAACGGCTACTACCACGCCAGCGACCGTCCCGGCTTCGGCATCGACATCGACGAGAAGCTGGCCAGGAAGTTCCCGATCAGCGATGACCCGCCGTTCGATCTGCGCTGGGGTAATGTGCGGCGGCGGGATGGAACGAGCGTGCGGCCGTGAACGAGCGGCCGTGAACGAGCGTGCGGGAGCGAGCCTTGCGTGTCACTTCAATTCGCCGTCGCCCTCGAAGTACGCGGTTTCGCCATCGACGACGCTGACGGTGATCTGGCCCTTGCGGCCGTCGTTCAGATGCAACCCGTAGCCGCCGGGAAAGATGCTGGATTCCGTTTCCAGGACGATCTCGCCCGACCAGCGTTTTCCCTGGGTGCGGATGTTGATCGTCCAGCCGCGGGCAATCACTCGGCCGTTGCGCAGGATGCTTCCGGTATACTTCATTTTTCGACTCCTGTGCCAGTTCCTTCAGCATGATGCCTTGGGTTCAGCCACAAGTAAGTCTAGCCATACGCACCTTCAAGGACATGGATTGGCGCACATTCAGGCGCTGCGCAGTCGCCTCCCCGCCTCGCCGAGGCTCTTCAGTTTTTGATAGGCCTCTTCCAGCGGGATCTCGTGGTCCTTGCCGGGGGCGAAACCGCAATCGGGATTCAGCGTGATGCGTTCCGGGGCCACGTGGGCGAGAGCCTTGTGCACGCGCTCCATGATCTGCTCGGGCGTGTCGATTTCGGGAAAGCGGACATCGACGCAGCCCAGACCGATTTTCACGCCGGCGGGCAGCTGCCCGAGCACGGCCACGTCGCCGGCCACCGGGATGGCGTACTCGAGCAACAACTGCTGGGTCTTGAGACGCTTGAGATGGTCGAGGATCGGCTCATAGCCTCCGGAGGCGCCCCAGCCGCGGCGGCCCCAGTTGCGGCGACACACGTGCACCGCCAGGGTCGTGCCCTGCACGCCGTCGAGAATCGCGTTGAGCCAGTCGACGGCGCGCGTCATCTCGCCCTCCGGATCGGCGAACTTGGCGCGGATCTCCGGATCGACCAGCACGCCCAGGTGCGGTTCGTCGAGTTGGATCACGTCCACGCCGACGTCGCGGATGGCCAGCAATTCTTGCCGCAGCACGGGGACGAGCGCCTCGCAAAACGCCTCGCGCGTCGGGTAGGCGTTGCTGGAATGCTCCGGCAGCCACATCCGCTGGCCGATGAGATATGGCGAGGGCAGGCAGACCTTCACGTGCCGGTCGGTATTGTCTTTGAGGAAGCGGGCCTCGGCCGCCACGACGCCGGGCGAACGTGGCCGCATCTTCTCCACGACAACCTGGTGATAGGCGAACAGATCGCGCTTGATCCACTGGAAGCCGGTCATGATCTCGCCGATGACGTCCACGTAGGTTTCGCGGCGCCATTCGCCGTCGGAGACGATGCCGATGCCGGCGCGCTCCTGCATGCCGATGATGAAACGAACCGCATCGTCCATGCGCCGCTGCCAGGCGGCGTCGGCCTGCCCGGTCCGCGAGCCGGCTTTCAGCAAGTCCTTGACATATGCCGGCCGCGGCATGCTGCCAACCACCGTTGTCGGAAACAGAGGCAAGGACGCGGGCATGGCGCTACTCCGTGGACAGGTCGGACGGCGACATGGAAATGATAGCGATTTGCGAAGTGCCAGCGCCGACGTGCCAGCGCCAAGGTGCCAGCGGCATGCCGGTCACGCGGTCTGCACTTGCACCCAGGCAGTCAGCAGATCCGTTTCGGTGATGATGCCGGCGAGGTCTTCGCAATCGGTGACGGGGAGGGCGCCGACCTTCCAGTCGAGCATGCGCTGTGCGGCCAGGGCCAGGGTGGCCTCCGGAGCGATGGTGGCGACCTGGGTCGTCATGATGTGCCGGACCTGATCGCGAATGCCGTCCGGTCCAGCGGCGTCCCAGCTGATGCCGGCCAGCAGGTCGCGGTCCGAAAGGATGCCGCGCAGTCGCTTGTTGTCCGTGACGACGAGGTGGCGAATCTGCTTTTCGCGCATCAACCGCCAGGCTGCGCGGATCGGTTGCTCGGGCGATACCTGGAAGACGTTGGCAGTCATGTGCTCGATCACGGTGTACCGCTGCCAGGCCGCGACCGTGAGGCAGTGCAGGAAATCCGTCTCCGTGACGATGCCGTGCAAGGAGCCAGCGCCCACCAGAGCCACGGCGCCGATCTTCTTGTTGAGCATCAGCCGTGCGGCCTTTTCCAGACTGGAGTCGGGCGGCAAGCAATGAAGCGGCGACGACATGACCTCGGTCACGGGCAGGCGCTCCGCCCAGTCCGAGATGGCGCTGTCGGAATGTTTCGAGCCATGGTTCCACCAGCCAATGGTGGCCAGCAGGTCGCGCTCGGAAACCATGCCCACGGGCACTTCGTCATCCACGACCGGCAAGTGCCGGATGTGGTGCTCCGCCATGAGTTCCGCCGCCCGCCGGCAATGGTCGTTGACGCTCAAGGTCCGAAGCGGCCGTCGCGTGATGATCTCAAGGTTCATCGCTGCACCTACCCTTCGCAAGCTAGCTGGCAATCCTTTTTCACCGTCGCGCCGTCCCAGCCAAGCTCTCCCGCCGCGTTCACGGCGTGGGGACAATCGACGATATCTACCCTCATCGTGGTCCCACCCACGGTGATCAAGTCGCCGTTGAACACCTCGCCCCGGCCTTCAACAAGCTTGCCATTGATGTAGGTACCGTTTCGGCTGCCGAGGTCGTGGATGTACGCGCTGGGCGGTTCAATCTCCAGCCGGCAATGGTGACGCGAGATGAGCAGATCCCTTTCCGTGCCGGAAAACTGGATCAGACAATCCATTGCCCTGCCTGCCTGACATTCATTTGACCCGCAAAAGCAGAATCGATGGTCGCGGTGCGGCCCTGTCAAGATGGTCAACCGAATTGCCATGGTCATGGCGGATCTCCTGTGTGGGGCTTGTCGATTTCTCACTGACTGTAGCAACTGACGTACCACGGCGTCTGGCGACAGGCGGCATGATTCAAGAAGGGTCAAGGCGGGTTGCTGTACGGAGGTGCCGAGCCGAAGGTTCTGACCGGAATGCGTCCGGGTCGCGACACATCCCCGGCGCGAGAACGACGACCAGGATTTGCGACACTGTAACTATCGTCGGGACATGAGCTTATGGAACATGCCCCACTCGACGCTGGGGACATCGTTCAAGTCCGAGTGGCGCGCCCTGAGCTACTCTCGGAAGGGCGTGTCGTAGCGACATGAATTGGGCCACTTTCGTGCAGTCGTGAACCAGTCGTCGGCCGCCGTGTGTGAGTCCCGGCGCAGCCGAGCGCTGTGCGGAAATGTCACAAGCGCCGCGCCATTTGTGCGGCCTCGGCTCATTTGCGTCGTTTGAAGGTCTTGGCCGATACGAAGGCGCCGTTCATCGTAAACGTCGTGTGCGTTGCCAGCTCCCAGCCCTGGCTGCCCAGGAAATCAAAGATGGCCAGGCGCACGGACTGCTTGCTGAGGTTGTCGCCCTTGACCGGGACCTTGAGCTTTCTGGCCAGGTCGTCCCAGCTGTCGGCGCGCGTGTTTTCCCTGGCGGTTGCCAGCACGCATTTGCCCGTATGGTCGCCGGCCAGCTCGCAGTACCTCCCAGCCCGTGCTCGCCTTCGGAGCGTCCTGAGCGTGGGCCGGATCACTCCACGGCCACTGCGACAAGACCGCGGCAAGCGCCGCAGCCGTCAACCCCACCAACGTCGCAATTCGAACTCTCATGAATGTTCTCCTGTTAGCTGGCCGCTGAAAGCTGACCGCTGAAAGCTGACCGCTGATAGCTGTCTGCTCATTTGCGAGGCAGGGGAAGTTCGACGACTTGCCGCATCGCCGCCGAGCGGTAGGTCGCCAGCAGCACTTCCGCGGCCAGGGCGGCTTCGCTGACATTGACCTCGCTATCTCGATTCGCGTCGAGGCGATCGAGGAAGTAGGCGGCATCGCTCTGTGCCGGCGGACCGATGGCGGCCCAGGTCTGTTTTGGCCGGGCGTGCACCTCCTCCTGAGTGCTGGACCAGAAGGCCATCGGATCCTGGGCATGGTCGTTCGGCGGCGTCCAGGGCGTCGCATCGGTGTAGATTTCCAGGCGCGGGCGGTTCATGTCCAGCAGCAAGTTTTGTTCGCTGCCCATGAGAAACAGGCGGTTGACGCCGGCGCCTGGGTGCGACGTCCAGCCGTAGCGGCCGCCGGCGATGGTCACGGGCACGCCGTCTGCCAGCGTCCCGGAGAGGAGTCCGAAGTCCTCGACGTTATGTTTCTGATGTTGCTGGAAGAAGTAGTTGGCGGTGATGCCGAGGATGCTGCGGAAGCGCTGCCCGGTGAGCCAGCGGATCATGACAATCGGATAGACGCCGACGTTGTCGAACTCGCGCTTGGCCTCGATGAGCTGGTGGCGTCCCGGCGGATACTCTTCCTTGCGGCGCGTGCCGAGGCGGGCGGTTCCGGGCCGGCCCTTGGCAAAGAACGTCTCGGCATGAATGGCCCGCAACCGGCCCAGCGACTTGAGCCGGTCCTTGGCTTGCCGCGCCCACGGCTGGCTGACGAAGCTGAACATGTGGCTCTTGACGCCCGCCTTTTTGACCGCGGCCACCAGCGCGTCCGCTTCCTGCAAGCGTGGCACCAGCGACTTGTCGAGATACAGATGCTTGCTGGCCCGGGCGCATTGCAGGGCGATCCGGCCGCGCCGTTCGGGTTCGGCGCAAATGCTGACGACGTCGACGTCCTTGCGAGCCAGGGCCTTGGCCAGGTCGGCGATGTACGGCACGTTCAGCGTCCTGGCAAGCCGTTCATTGAGGTCGCGGCGCCGGCGGTCAACATTCGCCTCATCGGTGACGGCGATGACGCGGCAACGCTTGTCGGCGGCGAAGGCGGCACCGTAATTCTCCTGGTGCGTGTGATTGCCGGTCACCAGCAGGATGCCGTAACGCGCGCCCATCGTTTCCTCTTTGTGTTCGAGCCCTACACGCTTTTCGGATAGCCCCTCAATCAACTCCCTCCGGCCGGCCCGAGCGCAGCGCGCGCTCGACCAGCTTGGCGATCACGGCATCCGGCTTCGCAGGAGGCAGCGAGTAGGTCCCATCACCTTCGTGATACAGCGCGCCGTGGTTGCCGAGGATCATGACGTCGGCAGCGGCGGCACGCGTGACGGCCGACCAGTGGATGATCGCCGTCGCCCCCTGGCGAAACTCGAGGGTGAGGTCGAGATGGCCGTCCTTGACTCGGCCGTGGGCGTAGATCTGTTCCAGCGGCTGGCCAAGCCAGTCACGGACGACGCCCGCCAGCCACGCCAGCCGCAGCGGCGCTGTCTCGGCCTTGTCCGGGCTGTGCAGCAGGTAGCGCACGAATACCGCCGTGCCCAAGCGCTTGCCGGCGAGGGTTGCCTGGACCGTTCGATGCAGATCAGCAAGAGAGGTCATGTCGTGTTCAGCTGGTTTGGGCAAATCCCATTCTACAAGGTCCGCAAATGAATTCGCAAGTATTCCGCGAGCGCGCTGCGGGAAACTCTTGCGGGCCGGGCACGGGAAAATCTTCCGACTGTTCCGACCAGGAAGAGAATTCCGATTCGGGAGTCTGGGCAGAAAAAGGGGTTGGCGCTGGCGCAGGCGTGAGCTACGATTCAATAGATAAGCACATGTTGATTTGTCTGAGGAGGAGGGGCGGGGGCTGCAAGAGGCTCCAGATTGTCCAGACTCCCAGGACGGGCTTGTCGGCGCCGGATAGGGCTAGACAAGACCCCCCGATCTGCTGGTAAGATACGCGGTCTTCACACTCTCCTCATGCAGCGCAAGCAGCCCCCCGCGGCTGTTCCATTCACATGATCCGGGCAAGGAGGTCCGGCAGTGTTTTCAACCCAATTCCTTTCAGGAGGCCGAACATGGGCGCGCTTCGTCTTTCTTGTCTCGTCATCCCCATTCTCTTGGCTTCAGGAGTGAATCAGGCCCAGGGCTTCGGTAAGAAGAACGCCTCTCTTGCGCCGCAAGCGGAGGTGCGCTTCGGCGACGGCAGTCTCGTCCGCATGGCCATCCTCCAGGAGAGCCTGGAAGTGATGACCAAGTATGGCAAACTCACCATACCCGTGGGCGACATCCGCCGCATCGAATTCGGCATGCACCTGCCCGAGGGTGCCGGCACGAAGATTCAGTCGGCGATTCGCAAGATGGGCAGCGACGTTTACAAGCAGCGCGAGGAAGCGGTCAAGGACCTGCTCGACCTCGAGCACTACGCCATGCCGTCGCTCGAGAAGGCGGTCCGCAGCGGCGACCTGGAAGTGGCCCAGCGCGCCAGCTCGGTCATCAAGCGCCTCAGCGAGCGGATCGCTCCCGAGAACTTGCGGACGAAGGACCACGACACGATTCAGACCGTGGAGTTCCTGGTCACCGGGCGGATCATCTCGCCGACGATCAAGGCTCATTCGGCACATTTCGGGGATTTAACCTTGAAGCTCACGGACCTGCGGACCATGCACCTGCGCGGCGGCAAGGATGAGCTGGAGTTGACGGTGGATGCGTCGAAATACGGCAGCGCCACCGATCAGTGGCTGGATTCCGGCACGGTGGTGGATCCGAACCTGCGCTTGATCGTGCGCAGCGACGGGCAGATCGATCTGTGGCCGCAGGGGCCGGGGCAGTACATGACCGGGCCCAAGGGCTACACCACGGCGGGCAAGGGGGGAACGTTCATGGCCGGCACGCTGCTGGGCCGCGTCGGCAACGACGGCAAGGCCTTCGTCATCGGCGAGCAGTTCGAGGGCATTCCGCCGCGCGAGGGCCGGCTCTACCTGCACATTGTCCCCAGCCCGTGGAACAACGCCTCGGCCGGGACGTACCGCGTGAAGATTCGCACGGATTACGTGGCGCTGACCTCGCGGTAGCAGCTGCGTCGACGACGCTGCCAGCGTCGCCAGATGAAGAAGTGCGGCGACGCTGCCAAGCATCGCCCCACCTCCCGGCTATTCTCTTTCCGCGAAGCTTGCCAGACGCTGGCTACGGATGGGTTGGCGGAGCTTGTGCAGGCCGCGGGCTTCGATCTGGCGGATGCGCTCGCGGGTGATGCCGTAGGTGCGGGCGACCTCGTCGAGGGTGCGTGGCTGGCCGTCGCGCAGGCCGAAGCGCATCTCGATCACTTCGCGCTCGCGAGGCGTCAAGGAGCGCAGCACCTCGGCGATGCGTTCACGCAGCAGGTTCTGATCGACGTTGAGTCCCGGACTGACCGCGGTCGGGTCGTCCAGGAAATCGCCCAGGGCGCGCTCGGCATCGCCGGCGAGCGGCTCGTGCAAGCTCACCGGATGCCGCGACACGGCCCGCAATGAGCGGGTTTCATCGGTGGTCACGCCAAGGACCTCGGCAATCTCCTCGATGGTCGGTTCCCGGCCGTTCTTGGCGAGCAACTCGCCACGAATGCGCTCCATGGCGGCCAGCGTGCTCACCTGATGGCATGGGACGCGCACCGTGCGTGCGTGATCCGCGAGAGCTCGAGTGATGCCCTGGCGAATCCACCAGGTGGCATACGTGCCGAATTTGAAGCCCATGCGATACTCGAACTTGTCGACGGCCCGCATGAGGCCGCGATTGCCTTCCTGGATGAGGTCGGAGAAGGCCAGGCCGCGGCCGCGATAGCGCTTGGCAATGGCGACCACCAGCCGGAGATTCCCCTCGGCCAGTTCGCGGCGGGCGCGGTGGAAGGCTTCCTGCCGGGCGCGGATGACGCGCAGCAGCCGGTTCAGTTCGTCGGGAGTCGCGATGGCCTCCAGCGTGCGGTCGCGCAGCTGCTTGATGAGCCGCACTTGCTTCTCGCGTCCCGCAGCGGAGCGGCCGCAGGCGTTGATCTGCTTGTCCAGATCCAGCATGGCCCCGACATGGGTGTTGAGATCGGCGACGAAGTATTCGAGCAACTCCGTCCGCGGCGACAGTTCCTCGGTGAGGTCGATCGCCTTGTGCAGCTGGCGCAGCAGGCAGCGCTGCAGTCGCGCCTTGCCGGAGGCCGACTTGGTGCGCAGCAGGATGCGGAATTCGCTGGCAGCCTTCTGGCTGGAGCGAGCCAGGGTCCTGAGATGGTGCGGCAGCCGTGCCAGGATTTGCTCGCGCGTCAAGCCGAGGCTGGTCACCACGTCGATTGTCGGATCAATGGCTAGATTGCCGTCACGGATGCGCTGGAAGGACTCGATGACCTTGGCGATGGTGGGCCAGTTGCACAGCGCTGCCCGGCGGAAGCGCTTGCGTGCCCGCTCGAGCCCCTGCGCGAGAGTCAACTCCTCGGTACGGTTGAGGAGCGGGATGGCGCCCATCTGGCGCAGGTACAGGCCGAGGGCGTCGTCCGGTCCGGAAACGCTCGGGCTCCCTTCCTCGGCATGAGCGCTTTCGAGTTCGTCCGGCCTGGGAGTGCCCTCGTCAAGGAACGGGTGGCTGCGATCCATCGCCTCCTCGCGCGCCCCTTCCCAGCTGGGAGTTTCCGACGAGGCGACAGGTTGCTGGCGACTCGACTTGTTTGGCGCTTTGAGCATAACTTTTCTTCAACTCCGGTCCGAAGTTACGGCGAAGCAGCAGCTTGCCACTCTTCCGGCCTTTGACTTCTCTATTATAGGAAAGAGTCAAAACGGTTGGGAAGGAAAATATGCCGAATTACTGATGAATAAACAATTGTATACTTCCGAGTTGCCGGTTTTTATCGATTTTCAGCAAGCGCCGCGAGCCCGCGACGGTCATTTGTCTCTTTGTTTTCAAGAGAATTGCGGCTAAGATGCCGCACCGGACAGTTGTGTGCCTCGCGCAGGTCGGCTGGCGTGGCCAAAACCCGTGCCGGGCCGTCGAAAAGCTGCCGAGGCCGTCCTGCCAGGACGCTTAACATGCCCCACGTCAGCGATTGCCCGTGTCAGTTGAGCATTCCCAGCGACCTGGGCATGCTCGGTGTGGTACGCGCCTTCGTCGAGGCTGTCTGCCAGACCGGCGATCTGGACCGTAGCATCACACATGCGATTGTGCTGGCGACGGGCGAGGCGGTGTCCAACATCATCCGGCATGCTCATCGTGAGTGCCCCAATGCCCAGCTGCGAGTCGGCTGTCGTCTCATGGCCGAGGCCATGGAGGTTGTCTTCGTGGACGAAGGCCAGCCCTTTGACCTCGACAACGTCCCGCGTCTGGATCCGGGCGAGTTGCGCGTTGGCGGCCGCGGTGTGTTCCTGATGCGTGCCCTCATGGACGAGGTCACCTGCGAGCAGCGTCAGGGTGGCGGCAACATCCTGCGCATGGTCAAGTCGATCCGGCCGGAAACGCAGGCGGCCACTGCCTGATCGGACTAGCGTGGTAACTTGGGCAAGGTCGGCGTGATCGATTCCCGTGTCGGTTTTTCGCGCGGCCGGCACCGCATTCCGGTCAATCGGCCCCGGCCGCGGCGTCGATACCACCTTGGCAAAAAGGATGTGAGCATTTTCACAATGCCCAGTTGCAGAACCCATCACAAACGGATTGGCCGCCACGACAAATCATGCGGCTAATGGGTTGCTTCCTGTTGAACCATGTCGCTATCATGAATCTGCGAGGTCAGGCCGGCGCTTCGCCTGCGTGACTTCCAGGAGGAGAATGAGTCGATGCATTCGCACAGCCCCAACGATCTGCAGGGCCCCATCCGCGGCACGCCTGGCTGGTGGCAAGAGACCGGCAAGAATGACCATCACGGCGGCGACCAGGCCACGTTGCCCGCGCGCAAGAAACGCACGAAGAAGTCCAGTCATCGTAACTATGCTCGCGCCCCGGGTGCTCCGGCCGCCGGCGCCTCAATTCGTGCCGATCTCGTGGCCCGCGTTCGCAAGGAGATCGAGGACGGCACCTACGAGACGACCGAGAAATGGGAAGCCGCCCTCGATCGGCTGCTGGAGAACCTCTAGGCCGCTGACAGCTTGGCGCCGAGTCGTGCTTTGTCACACGAAACACTTGCAACGTCGCACGCCAGGCTGCCGGGGCGGATGAATGATCGGAGATGAAACGTGGATTTTCCCGCTGTCCAGGTATCGCAGAGTCCCGAGGAGAAGTTTCGCGAGTACCTCGCCAGCCAGCCCAGGGCGCAACGCTACACCAATCAGCAGCGCGACATGGTGGTCTACATTTTCAGCCGGCACAATCACTTTGACGCCGACCAGCTGGTGGAGTCGCTCAAGAACGAGAACATTCCCGCCAGCCGGGCCACCGTCTACCGCACGCTCAAGAAGCTGGTGCGCGCCGGCCTGCTGCGCGAACTGGATGTCGGGCCCCGGAAATTCTACGAGCACGACTACGGCTATCCGCAGCACGAGCACATGTACTGCCAGCAGTGCCACACGATGATCGAGTTCCAGGATCCGGCCATCGAGGAGGCCATTCGCGACGTGTGCGGGCAGCATCACTTCCAGGCCGCCAGCCACACGTTCATCATCCGCGGCCTGTGCGCCGACTGCAACCGCGCCAAGGTCACCAAGCGGCGCCTCGACCTCGTCTGAGCCGGGCAACGTCGCCGGCAGCGTCGCCTACGGGTACCTGATCAGCAGCTTGTCGCCGCGGATCTCGACGATGGTTCCGGGGACATACGTGCTGCCGCCGCGGGCGCACTCCACTTCTTCGCCGACATGAAAGCGGAGCGGCTTGATGAGTTCCGGCGTGACCATCACGTCCTGGGCCACGTACTGCAGCTCGACAAAGACGACGTCTTCGCCGGGCGCGAGCGCGGCGTCGAGGCGCTCGGGCAGGATACGGCCGGGATACCAGTACGGCCCGAGCAAGACCAGGACCGGCTCGCCCGCGGAAAAGCTTGGCGGCTTTGTGCCCTTGGGCACGCGCCAGAAGCGGGCGCGATTGATCGACAGGTTGGCCACATGCCGGCGTTGCTGGGTCTCGGTTTCCTCGAACTCGACATCCAGCAGTTCGCCGGCCACGCGCGTCACCACGGCGGGTGAATACGCCAGGCGCGGCTCCTCGGGCGGCCGCATGAAGATCCGCTCTCCCTCCTCGCAGAACAGCGGCATCAGCTGCTTGTCATTGACCATGCCCATGTCGCCGTGATAGCGGACGTGAATCCCGTCCTTGCTCACCGACAGTACCGTGGCCGGATACCAGAAACAATCCTGCCAGCGTGCCAGCACGCGATCGTTGACCTGGTACAGCGAGTCCAGTTCGCGGCGCTGGGTGGGCCGGCTGTCCGGCTCCTTGACGCGCACGAAACTCAACAACGTCCACTCGGGCGGCAGGCGGAGCGGCAGCGCGGCTTCAGGAATCCGCACGCGGGTCACGGACACGCGCAGCTCGACGTCGCCGTTGTCGCGCACGACGTCGAAAAACTCCCCCTCGATGCGCTGGACCGTGGCCGGATAGAAGGCAAAACTGCGCGCCTCCTTGTCGTACATCATGAAGATCTGTTGCCCGGGCGCGAGCTGCGTCTGCGGCTGCAACGGCCGCAGATTCGAGGCCAGCTCGGCCTTCTCTTCGCCGGTATCGTAGCGGAGATTGACGCTGGAACCGACGACCGCGACGACGGTCGCCGAGTAGAGAAACTGCCCTTCCCAGGGCGCCCAGACCCGGTCGCCCGGCTTGAGATTGTCCATGGACCCCTCCCTCTGGCGCAATCATATTACGAACGCGGACGCCGAGCAACTCGCGGCCGCGGCTCCCTTCTCCCAATGGATAGGAAGCGGATCTCCGCCGAACTCCGATTGGCGGCCTCCTGGCCTCCTGGCGGACCGTTTGACTCTGACGCCCTCGCCGAATAGATTTTCCTTCCGTGTAGATGGGGCCGGTGTGCCCCGCCTTATCAAGAAAGGATGCTCCCATGGCAGAGATGACCGACGCTCCCGTGCTGGAAACCGCACCTGACACCGATCTCGTGTCTGCGCTCGTTGCCGTTCTGGAGAGCAGCGCGGAACCGATGACTTTGGCGAAGATTCGGGCCGCCCTGCCTGCCAATCTACGCGCGGTTTCGCCCGAGCGCCTTCTGGATATCTTGCGGCGGCAGGCGGCGGCCAACGTGTTTGTCGAGTATCCCAAGTACCGCAGCCCGCACGAGCGCTTCTGGGACCGGCCCATGGACGTGCACATCGCTTGCTTGCTCCGTGCCGCGCTGGAGGAGAAGCCATTGCCGTGGTCCGACCTGCGCCGCAAGCTGCCTGATTATGCCAAGTCGCAGGCCCAGACCATCCTGGATCAGCAGATTGCCGAGGGCCGGCTGCACCTGCATCCGCCGCTCAAGAGCCGCTCGGGTGCGCGCTTCGGCGCCAGCCCTGCCGATCCGCGCGAGTACCTGCGTGGCGAGTTCACCAGCGTCTTCAAGAAGCTGTCCGGTCTGGGCTTCACGCATGCCGAGCTGCGCGAGGGGGCCATCGAGTTGCTGCACGAGGAAGAATGGGCGTCGCCGCCGCCGGCCGCGGAGGCCGCCATCGAGGCCACGGACCCGCAGGCCGGCAAAGCGCAGGCCCTCAAAGCGCCGGCTGCCGCGGAGCAACCGTCGGAACAGCGCTCCGTCGAGCAGCAGTCCTCAGCTCAGCCTGAGAATCCAGTGTCATAGTCGCCTCATGTTCCGCGACCGTCGAGAACCTTGGGAGATTGTCATGCGATGCGTGTGCCGTGCCCTCGTGGCGTTGACGCTCGGTCTGGTCGCCGGTCACGTTACCGTGGCCGACGAGCCGGGCAAGAGCAGCGAGTTCCTGCCCGCCACCCTGTCCGGCTGGGAGGGGCTGCGGGAATACTGGACCTACAAGGACGGCGCCCTGGTCGGCGCCTCGCCCGACGGACTGAAGTTCAACACCTTCCTGTGCAGCAAGAAGAAGTACGGCGACTTCGAACTGTCGTTCCAGATTCGCCTCAAGGGGGGCAAGGGCAACAGCGGCGTGCAGATCCGCAGCCACATTCATGACAAGAAGGTCTTCGCCGTCACCGGCCCGCAGTGCGACATCGGCGACATCTACTGGGGCAGCCTCTATGGCGAGCACTTCGGCGGCATGATGAAGCAGGCCCCCGCCGACCTGGTGAAGAAGGTCCTGAAGGCGGACGATTTCAACGACTACCACATCCGCGCCGTCGGCAAGAAGGTCACCATCAAGCTCAACGGCCAGACCACCGTGGACGGCGAGTTCCCGAAGATGCCCGCCGAAGGCATCATCGCCTGGCAACTCCACTCCGGCGGGCCGATGGAAGTGACGTTCCGCAAGATTCGCTTCAAGGACCTGAGCAAGTAGAAAAGCGGGGGGAGCCGATAAGCGACCGCGCCTTTCGACCCCTGCCGGCTCGCCCGGCAGGTGAAGCAGTCTTGCAGCTACTGGCGAAGCAGCGTCGTGTTTCGACCCCTGCCGGCTCGCCCGGCAGGTGAAGCAGTCTTGCAGCTACTGGCGAAGCAGCGTCGTGTTTCGACCCCTGCCGGCTCGCCCGGCAGGTGAAGCAGTCTTACACCTACTGGCGAAGCAGCGTCGTGTTTCGACCCCTGCCGGCTCGCCCGGCAGGTGAAGCAGTCTTACAGCTATGGCCCCCACGCACGGTGGGAAGGAACCACCGAGCCGACGTGGAAGCCTATATTTCTCGACAGGTTGACAAGGCCGACTGCGCCGACCCGAGATTCAAGGACTTGCTGCGGCAATTCACGGTGTCGGACGCCAACGTCAATCTCGCCAAGGCGACAGAATCCAACAGCGGCCGATACTGGTACAATCTACATCTCGTCCTGGTCGCTGCCGATCGATACCGGATGGCAGAGCCGGCCTGGCTGGGCAATATTCGGGACGGCTCGTTCAAGATCGGCAACAAGAAGGGCTACGCGATCTCTCGTCTATCAGTGATGCCCGATCATCTCCATGTGTCGCTGCGCGGCAACATCGCGGAGTCGCCGGAAATGATCGCTCTCGCCTTTCTGAATAACCTGGCATATATCCTGGGCCAGAAGCCCTATTGGGAACCCTGTTACTATGCGGGAACGTTTGGGGAATATGACATGAACGCCGTGCGGAGATAGTTCGTGCTCTGCCGCCCCCCGCCGGTTCGCTTGGCAGGTGAATGTGTTTTGCGGCTAGCGACGAGGTCCTGCTCTGACGACCCCTGCCGGCTTGCCCGGCAGGTGAAAGAGTTTTGCAGCTAGCGACGAGCCGGTACGGGTCATATGAAAGCATGGGAGATAGCTTGACAGACTTTCTCACCTGCCGCACGAGGCGGCAGGGGTCGCAAATAGTGACGAGGAATAACCAATGGCAAAACGCATCGCGCTCTTCGCTTTGGTCGTGAGCATCTTCTGGGTGGCCGTGCGGGCGGCTCAGGATAATCCCATCGCCATGAAGTTCAACGACGTGAAGGAGATCGCGCCCGGCGTCTTCTTCCGCTACTCGTCCATCAGCGCCACCGACAAGACCATTCCCTTCGGCGGCTGTAACAACACCTGGGTGGTGTTCAAGGAATTTGTGGTCGTCATCGACGCCAACTTCCCGAAGGAGGCCGGCGACGTCGTGGCCGCCATCCGCAAGACCACGGACAAGCCGATCCGCTACGTGCTCGACACGCACCATCACGGCGATCATGCCTATGGCAACGCGGTCTGGGCCAAGGAGGGGGCGAAGATCGTCAGCAGCCGCAATGCCGCCCGCCTGCTCAAGGCCAACGGTCCCAAGCAGTGGGCCGAGGCCGCCGCCGACCGCAAGGACATCAAGGACAGTGAACTGAAGCAGGTCGATCTGCCCTTCGAGGAGAAGCACGTGATCGAAGACGGCACGCAGCGCGTCGAGTTCCTGCACTTCGGGCACTCGCACACCTCCGGCGACGCCGTCGCCTACCTGCCCAAACACAAGATCCTGTGCACCGGCGACGCCTGCGTCAACGGCGCCTTCAACTACACCGGCCATTCCAACACGGCGTCGTGGATCCGCTGCCTGGAGAAGATGGCCAAGCTGGACATCAAGCTCATCTGCCCTGGCCACGGCATCGTCACCGGCAAGGACCTGCTCGGCAAGCAGCGCAAGTACTTCGAGGAGCTTCGCCAGGTCGTCAAGAAGGGCATCGACGACGGCAAGTCGCTCAAGGACATCACGGCGTCCGTCGATCTGGCCTGGTACAAGGAGTGGACCGGCAAGGCGGCCCGCGAGAACACCGAGAACATCGAGCACATCTACAAGGAGTTCATGGGCAAGATCGACCATGAGCGCCTGGGCCGCAACGCCGCGCCGCTGGGTTGGCCGCGCGAACGGCCGACTGCTGTCGCAGCACAGTAGTTGATAACTCCCCTCTCCCGGAGGGCTGACTATTACGCACAATTCTCTCGGCGCGACCCCTTGTCCGATTGATGGGTGGCGCTATGATTCGGATGCGGTACGGATGGTTCAGCCGCTACTTGGAGGCGCGACGGATGTCCTCTCTTA
>VGYC01000005.1 GCA_016873095.1 Planctomycetota bacterium
GATTGAGAGGTGTTCATGGACGACAAAACCCGACGCAAGCGACCCGGCTACGGGATGCGCCGATCCCGCGCCCCGGCCCGCTGCCAGCGCCCAAGCCGCAAACCGTTCAGCCTACGCTTGATTAAGGCCTAGAGGAGCTACTCCCCGACCGCTGGCAAGCCGCCGAGCCCAAGGCCGCCCCGGCCGGAACGACTCCGGCTACCGCCTCGCCAACCCCAGCCGCTTCCCAGCCCTGAGCGCCCGAAACCGACCCGCGCGGCACCGGCGCGGCACCGGCGCGGCACCGCCAGCGCGCTACGCGGTTCGCCGTACGGACACGAAAAGTTTGCGGCCTCGGTCACCTTGCCATCCTCCGCGAGGCCAAGACCGAGAAAGCTTAGCATCCGCTCGAAAGACCTCAACAGGTTGGAACGAATCAGTGGGTCACTTCTGAAGACGGCGATTTCGCCCTCGTCGAGAAGCGGGGCATCGGGATTGAACTGGCTCGGCTCCGGCAGTGGAAAAAGCCACTGAATGAAGTCGTGGACCGACTCGAACTCGTCGTCGTCCCAGGACAGGATTTGCTCCAGCGACCGACCCACACTGTCCGTCCCGTCGCCCCGGTAGAAATCCAGCAGGCGAGACATGGTTTCTCCCAAATCCGTTCGCGCGTGCCCTGGGGATGCATTATAATGCGATCATGCCAGGCAATTCATTCGGCGAGCTGTTTCGCGTGACAACGGCGGGGGTCAGCCACGGGCCGGGGTATCTGACCATCGTCGATGGATGTCCGCCCGGACTGCCATTGAGCGTCGAGGATCTATTGCCGGACCTGCGGCGGCGACGGCCCGGGCAATCGAGAATCGTCACGCAGCGGCAAGAGGATGACATCCCGGAGATCTGGTCCGGCGTCTTTGACGGCAAAACCGATGGCACGTCCATCGGCATCCTGTTCAAGAACCAGGACCAGCGCAGCCAGGACTATACCGACATCAAGGACAAGTATCGTCCGGGCCACGCCGACTTCAGCTTCGACGCGAAATATGGACTGCGTGACTACCGCGGCGGCGGCCGCTCCAGCGCTCGCGAGACCATGTGCCGCGTTGCCGCCGGCGCCATCGCCAAGAAGCTCCTTGGCCTCCACGGCGTCCGTGTACTCGGCTACGTCAAGCAAGTCGGGTCCATCGTCGCGGACATTGCCGATCCTACGGCAGTAACGCTCGAGCAAGTGGAAGCCAATCCCGTGCGCTGCCCAGATCCCATTCAGGCGGCGGCCATGATCGAGTTGATCGAGACGGTTCGCAAGCAGCAAGACTCCATCGGTGGCGTCTGTGAATTGACAGCAACGGGCGTTCCCGCGGGACTCGGCGAGCCGGTCTTCGACAAGCTCAAGGCCGATCTCGCCAAGGCGCTGCTGTCGCTGCCAGCAGTGATGGCCTTTGAATATGGGGCGGGCTTCGCAGTTGCCACAGCGCGGGGCAGTCAGAACAACGATGCCTTCATCGCCAAGAACGGCGGCATCGGCACCGAGAGCAACCGGCACGGCGGCATGCTCGGCGGTATCTCGACCGGCGAGCCCCTCATCTGCCGGGTAGCGATCAAGCCGACCAGCAGCCTGCCACGCCCGCAAAAGACCGTGACGCGCACCGGCGCGCCGGCCGAGATCGCCACGCGAGGAAGACACGATCCCTGTCTGCTGCCGCGCTTTGTCCCGATGGGCGAAGCCATGGTCGCCATCGTGCTCGTGGATCACCTGCTGCGCTGGCAGGCGCAATGCGGAAAGCTACCAGACAAGCATCAATGACGTCTCGCTCGGCGGCTTCGCGCGCATCATCTTGCGCGAAACCGCCGAGCGACGTGCAACCACGCTTGTCTGAAATCACTCCGTCGCCGCTGCGGCCTGGCGACGGGACTTGCTGGTGGGCGCTGGCTCGACCGGTGCTTGGCCGTTGGCCTCGTGGACAGGGGCGGCATTGAGCAGCCCGCGCTTCTCCAGCACGCGCTTGCTGATCTCCTCCATCAAGACAGGATTGTCGCGCAGGAACTGCTTGGCGTTTTCGCGACCCTGGCCGAGGCGCACGTCGCCATAGTTGATCCAGGCGCCACTTTTCTCGACGATCTTGTCGTCGATGGCCAGGTCGAGCACATCGCCCTCGCGACTGATGCCGCGGTCGTGCATGAGGTCGAACTCGGCTTGCTTGAACGGCGGGGCCACCTTGTTCTTGACCACGCGAACCCGGACGCGCGCGCCCACCGTCTCCTCGCCGTCCTTGATGCTGCTGATCTTGCGGATATCGAGGCGAACAGAACTGTAGAACTTGAGGGCCAGCCCGCCGGATGTCGTTTCCGGATTGCCGAACATGACGCCGATCTTCTGGCGGATCTGGTTGATGAAGACGATGCAGGTCTTGGTGCGCGAGATGGCCGGTGTCAGGATGCGCATGGCCTGGCTCATAAGCCGGGCTTGCAGGCCCACGTGGGCGTCGCCGATCTCGCCCTCCACCTCGGATCGTGGCACAAGGGCGGCAACGGAGTCGATGACAATGATGTCCACGGCATTGGACTTGACAAGCATCTCGGCGATCTTGAGGGCTTCTTCCGCGTTGGAGGGCTGACTGACAAGCAGGCTTTCCAGATCGACGCCGACGCGCTTGGCCCAGCTGGGGTCGAGGGCGTGTTCGGCGTCGATGAAGGCGGCCACGCCGTTTTGCCGCTGCGCCTGGGCCACGGCGTGCAGGGCCACCGTGGTCTTGCCGCTTGCCTCCGGGCCGAAAATCTCGATGATCCGTCCGCGCGGCAGGCCCTTGCCACCCAGGGCCACGTCCAGGCTCAGGGCCCCCGTGGAGATGCCCTGAATGTCCAGGCTCGAGCCACCTTCGCCCAGCTGCATGATCGAGCCCTTGCCAAACTGCTTCTCGATCTGGGCCAGCGTGTTCTTCAACTCACGATCAAATGCTTGCTCCGCCATGGCTTCACCCTCCTGGGAGAGATAGTGTACATTTGTAGATATAATACCATCGGCCTGGCAGAAGACAAGACTGAAATCAAAAAAACACAATCGTGCCCAAGCCCCCAGTCAATTGCAGGCAACTTACGGTGTAGCACCGGCTTGGCTATCGTTGAACCCGCGCGGAACCGCCCTTGGCAAAAGACTCCACTTCCGCCAGGCTCGCCATGGTGACATCGCCGTGAAATGTGGTCAAGAGCGCGCCGTGGGCCCAGCCGAGACGCAGTGCCTCGTCAACCGACCGCCCCGAAAGCAAACCGTAGATCAACCCTGCCGCGAAGCCGTCGCCACCGCCAATGCGGTCGAGAACATCCATGTGGCAGGTCGGACTGACGTATTTCTTGCCTTCCAGCCAGAGGACCGCCGCCCAGTCATGGCGGTTGGTTGAATGCACGTCGCGCAGCGTCGTCGCCACGATCTTGATGTTCGGGAACTGCTCGACCGTGCGGTCGATCATCTGAAAGAAGGAGTCCGGATCGAGCTTCGACTTGGCCGCAACCTCGGGCCCGGCGATGCCAAGGCCGTGCTGCAAATCCTCCTCGTTGCCGATGAGCGCATCCACCTGGCCGACAACACGGCGAAGGACTTGCTGCGCGCGCGTCAGTCCACCGAAGGGCGCCCAGAGCTTGGGACGATAGTTGAGGTCGAAAGAAATGACGGCGCCGGCAGCCCGCGCGGCTTGCATGCCCTCGACGATCAGCTCCGAGGTGGTCGGCGACAGGGCGGCGAAGATTCCGCCGGAATGGAACCAGCGCACTCCCCCGGCCAGCAGGTTGGCCCAGTCGAAATCGCCCGGCTTGAGCAGGGCGCCTGCCTCGTTGGCGCGATTGTAAAATACCACCGGGGCGCGGACACCGTGGCCGCGATCGCTGTACACAGTGGCGATGTTGGGGCCGCGGACACCGTCGTGCTCAAACCACTTGTAGAAGGGCGTGACGCCCGTCTCGCGGATGCGGGCCTGCACTAGTTCGCCGATGCCGTAGTGCACCATGGCCGTGGCAATGCCTGTCCGCAGCCGGAAGCAGTCCGCCAGCGCCGCCGCCACGTTGTACTCGCCGCCGGAAACATGAATGTCGAATGTCCGCGCCTTGCGAAACGGCACCACGCCTGGATCGAGGCGATGCACGACGGCCCCCAGAGCGAGAAAGTCGAGATTGCAAGCATCGGTGCGGATTCGAAAACCGCTCATGAATGATCCTCAAGAATACCGCTGCCGCGGATACTGACGCGGCGGCGGCTCGGTCAGGTTCAGCGCAAAAACCTTGACCAAAGCCAACCCGGCAAGGAAGCCGCCGATGTGGGCGCCGTAGGCAACGCCTCCCTGGTCGCCACCCAGCATGCCCAGGCCGTTGACGAGCTGAAACAAGAACCACAAGCCGATGGCCACATATGCCGGCACGTCCGTCAGGAATCGAAACAGGATCACCGTGACGCGCCTGTGCGGATGGAGAATGAGATACGCGCCCAGCACACCGGAAATGGCGCCGCTGGCGCCGAGCGACGGAATCAGCGGGTTCTGATGAAACAGATACGTGGTGGCAATGTGCGCCATGGACGCCAGCACGCCGCATACCAGATAGAACGCGAGATAACGCAACGGACCGAGGTAATCTTCCACGTTGTCGCCAAATATCCACAGGAAGAGCATGTTGCCCAGCAGGTGCATGATGCTGCCGTGCATGAACATTGACGTGAGAAGCGTCAGGTAGACGGAGACCGGAGTCTTCTCGTGCTGGATCGTGACCGCCTTGTCGCGGCCGACGGGTATGTCGATCGGCCCTTCGATATCCGTGCCGGTGACAATTTCTTCCGGCACCGTGCTGAAGGCCATCGTGAACCGGTTGTCTTCCCTGCCGAGTTCCTGGAGAAACACGAAGACAAAGACGTTGATGATGATCAGGACGTAGTTGACCACCGGCTGCCGGAGGCGATCGCTGTTGTCGTCAAATAGCGGGAATACCATGAAAGAGTTCGTTCCTCGTTTCGACAGCTGTTGTCGATGGGCCCGCTTGAATGCATTCTTGAGTGGCTTCGAGACGCCTCACTCCGCGGAACGCTCGCACCGGACCGCTCACGTCGGGGTTGTTGTAGTCGGCGGCCAAGCTGTCCGCCACTATTCCTCGAAGGCGCAACTGTCAGATCCATGTTGCCACTATCTTCTCGTCGGCGGTGATGCCGATTTCTCCGGGCCGGGGGAGGATGACCGTCTTGCATTCCGGACAGCTCACGCCGTTCCTGGCAAGCAGGTTGCGGATGCCTTCGGCGGAACGATAGCCGGTGTCGGCGCCCGCTTGCACAACGAAATCCTTGAAAAAATAGCGGAACCACTTCTCCAGCAGCCGGGCGTAATTCTCGGGACTGTCCTCGAACCAGAACCGTTCCGTACCGATGACGAGTTCATAGCCGCCCCTCTGCTGGTTGCGGCGTGACAGGACCTCGATGGTTGCAGGCATCACAGTGAAAAGCACATCTTGAAACCATACGCCGCGCTGGCAAAGGGTGAGCGGCGCCCCCTCGACTGCGAGCAACAGGTCCGGATAGGCGTCAAGCGCGCGGCCGCCAACTTTGGGTGTGGCGGCCAGCTCGAAGGCACTGACGGCGCGACCAATGCGTTCCCATGGACCATTCGCCTGCATGAGCCACAGGTAATGTAGCTGGGCGAGCCCTTCGAGGTCGTCCGTCGCCAGCAGTTTCTTGAGCGCCGGCACCACCAGGCCGAGATCGACGAGCGTCGGCAGTTGCACACCGGCGGCGAAGGCACGGTCGCAGAGCATGATCTTGAGGCGATTGAGCTGCCCGCGCGTCCAGGTCGGCGAGTTTTCCGCGGCACGACTGGCCAGATCCTGCAGCAGCAAACCAGCATAAGTCAGCGGCATCCGCCCGGCAAAACACCGGCCAACCTGCTCGGCAATGGCACGGCAGGGATCGTCACCGCGATAGATCTCGTCTTCGGCGGACAACCGCCACAGTGCCGCCAGATGCGGCACGTAGGCGGCATTGTCACGAGCCATCCTGTCCACGATCTCGCGACAATGTTCCAGCGGCGCGGCACGCTGCATCCGATCACCGTGGTCGTGGCTTATCCTGGCAAGCCCGGCGAGGTAGTCTGCTTCTGCCGGACCTGGCCTGTCCGGGAAAAGTTCACTGGCCAGTCGCAGCCAGGCCCAGTTCACCAGCCGATCCGCGGCCATGTCGGGCGCCGGCCAGGCCAGGTAAATCAGCCCACTCAACAACAGCCCCAGCCCCGTCGCCAGCACCAAGGCCGCAGCAATCGGCAAGCGGCCGCCGCTGAGCAGTTCGGCCACAAGAAAGCCGGCGAGCACGATCGGACCGATGAACAATGCCAGGGCGCCGTTGCGTGTCAACACGCGCCCCGGCTCCCGGCCGTCATATAGCACCTCGTCATCGCTTTCGATCCGCAGACGCGGAAACAGCCCGGCGTCACTGACTTCGAGTCGATAGCCGAAGCCTTCGAGGGCATCATCGCTCTGCGTCAGTTCCGGCTCCGGCGGTGGTGGCACGCAAGGAACGCGGCCATAGCAATGAGGACAGAGCGATGCGTGCTTCTCGCGAGCACGCTCCAGCAGTGAGGACAGGGCTTGACGGTCCTCGATGCCGTGCCGCAGCATGAGTCGCTGCAGGCGCCGTCCTCCGGTGCCTGGATCGAGCTTGTGGGCCAGCGATTGACAGCGTTCCAGCACGGACAGGTCCTTTTCCAGACGATAGTCCTCCAGCCAATCTTCCATGAGCCGCCAGGGTTCGCGCACGCGCCGGCCGTCCAGCATCAGGCGGTGGCAGTCCCAGAGGTGATCGACCATCTGGGCGCGGCGAAGCTGCACGCCGCAGCGCGGGCAATCCATGCGCACCTGGTCTTCCAGCTCGGCGCTCAGGCGATCGATCTCGGCCGCTTGACCGACAAGTTGCTCGAGTTGCCGGAGCTTCTCGATGGCCCGCAACTTGCCCGCGCCGGCGACGGCGGCTTGCAGGACCCGGCGCGCTTCCGGTCCGTTCTTACCTACGGCACGAATCAATGCCGCCGTCGCGCTCAGCCTGGCTTCGCGCGGCACGTACTTGTCGCTGAGCAAGGGCAGGACGGCTTCCATGAGGAGCACGTCGATGGGCGGCCTGAGCCGTGCGGCAATCTCGAGCGCCAGCCAGCGTTGCAAAGCCTGGATGCCGGGCAGTTTGTGAGGCCGGAGCAACGCCGGGATAAGCCGACCGCCGTCGCCGCTTCCTGCCAGCACCTCACCCAGTCCCGCGATCATGCCGGATCGCGCATCGCGGGGTACGTCGCGTAGCTTCTGACCAAGCCAGTGAAGCAGCCGCGCATCGGCCTCCTGCGGATGGCGGTCGCGAGCAATTTCCGCAAGCGTCCGCCAGGCGGATGTATCCGGGCTGGCGGTGCAGATCCGCTCCAGCAACAGAGCACGCATCTCGGCGAAAGGCCGGCGCACGCCGCGATACTCGAATATGCCATGGGCCCGGCGCAAGTGGGTCTCCAGATCGATCAGCCGAATCCGCGTCCGACACTCACTGCAGAAAACCGGCCGTTCTTGCTGCAACTCGACCAGGCAGGCGTGGGCCATCGCTTCCTCCAGCCCCAGGCCCGGCAGGTGCAGACAGAGCAGGATCTTCTCCTCGAGCAGATCGTCAGGCACGAGCTTGTCGAGGAGGAGGCGCAGATCGGCAACAGACAGCTTCGACCCGCGAATGGCAGCGGTCAACGCTGGCAGCATGAGCTTGCGTCCAATCTGCCGTAGCCGGGAGTCGCTGCAGCGTAACAACCCGGCGAACAGACTCGCGTCGACCGTCCGACCCAGACAGGAAACGAGACCGTCGAAGGGCGTAAGCGATTCGGCAATCTCGCGCTGCCCGGCCGGCACCGCAAAGCGAGCGCGCACAGCCATTTCCAGAAATGCACAGTAACGTTGCGCCCGGTCTTCGTCGGCGCCGGCAAGCTCCAGCAACTGCGCATGAGCTTGGGCATCCGCGCTGGTGAAGACGCGGTCCCAGAGCCGGTCCAGGGCAACATCGCGCGGCAGCAGCGCGCCAAAAACATCGATGTAGCCGTGGGCGGCGCGCAAATGCTCGGGCCGATCGCGCCCGGTCAGCTCGATGCGGCACACAGGACAGGTCGAGGGGCGATCTCCTTCGAAAGCATTTACCGTGCGTTGAATCTGCAGGTCATCCACACCGATCTGCTTGAGGGAAAACGCCGCGGCAATGGCATCATCGATGCGGCCGCGGCCAAGTGCTTCGGCAACGCGACGCACGCGGGCGTCGCCAGGCGGCCCGGCGTCGTTCAACAGCCCGCGTGCCGCCGCCAGCCGAAGTTGCGGTAGCGGATCGGCCAGCGCCCGCCACAAGAGCGCATCCGCCGGCGCCGATCGCGCCGTCAGCGGCTGGATTGCCGTCAGCCGCTGAATCGCCCAGCCACGCACCGCTGGCAGCGCGGAGGCAAGCAGCGTCTCGGAAAGCTCGGCGTAATCCAGCACCTGATAAAGCAGTTCCAGGCAAGCCGGTTCCGGTGCATCGACCTGGTTCGCTCGAGACTGACCTTGCAGCCAGCGAAGCAGGCTGTCCCTGTCGGGGCGAAGCAACTCGCCGTGCGTGGGGACTGACGGCGAAGCGGCGACGGCGGGCCGTTTCCGTGTGCAGATCGAATAGGAAACATCCCCCTCCCCTGGGGCGCCAGCATCGTCGATGATCGACGTCAACGGCCCGTCGTAGATGATCTCGTCTTGCGGAATCGTTGTGTCCAGTCTGGCCCCGCTAGCTCGGCGCACGACGATGTCGAGGTCGCCGGCCGCTTCCCCCGCATCGATTAGCACCTTGGCAACACCGCCGGGAGCCCGGACGGCGACGGCGGCTGCCACCGGCGCGGTCGGCGGCGCCACCAGCCAGGCGCGCAACTCCGCCACCGAACCGGGCCGGCGCCGCGCATCCCAGTGGAGCAACTGCCGGAATAACCCCAGCACATTGCCCGGCCAGCCGTGTACGAGTGCATCGGACGGCACACCGAGTTGCTCGGCCCAGTTGCGTGCATGGCTTGGTGGCACGGAGCGCAACGACCGCTCCATGGCGGCGTAGTGTTCGCGCTCGAGGTTTGCCCAGCCTCGGCCTTGCACCGCGGCGATCTTGCCCGGATCTTCTCCGGTGAGAAGGTAATAACCAAGGCAGCCCCATGAGAAGAAGTCACTACGTACATCCGGCAGCCGCGACGACGTGACACATTCCGGCGCCGCGAAGCCGGGAGCGTAGCGGGGCGGCGGAAAGAATTTTTGCCACCGCTCGCGAACTCCGTCGGCGAACGGCGCATCGACAGGCCAGACGGGCAGACCAGCCGCGCTGCCCGGAGGCGTCAGCACCATGTCCGTGCCGACGAAGTGGACGCGATTGGTCCGATCCACGTACATCGCGGCCGGCGTCAAGCTGTTGATCACGAGGCCCCGTTCGTGAGCCTGGCGAAGAAACTCCAGGGACTCGGCCAGCACCGACAATAGCGACGCCAGCGGCAGAACCTGCTTTTGCCATTCATCCAGGCGCAACCCGTGGGGATGCGCAAGGACGATGACCGGTTCCCGTTCCGCGGCGTTCACGGCCAGGGAATCGCGCGAGTTGGCGATTTCGAAGAAATCGACCGGTTCGGGCCAGAGCCGGCTGTGCCGTCCGCCGAGAATGCCGCGCGCTTCCGCCCGGGCCATCGCCCGCCGTCCCGCCACGTATTCCGCATCGTCCGCGTGCGAATATTGAATGGTCCGAATCAGGACGTCCAGCCATTCCTTGTCGTCGGTCTCACGCGGTCTCTTGGACGTGAAGTCGAAGTTGTAGAGTACCTTCTTGCCCGAGTACAGACCCGACCAGGCGGTCTCGCAAACCACACCGGTGACGAGATATCCACCCGGCTGATCCCCCGCGCCCGATCCGCTCAGCCGCTCGCCGACGTGGAGCCTCATTCTGCTAATATAACGCAACCGCAACCGGTTGGGAGCGATCGCTGACTGCACGTAGCCGCGATAGGTGCTGCCGAGAATTGAACCATGCGAAAAAGTTGTAGACGGACGCTGGCGGAAAAAGTACCCCTGACAGAGTAGGGACGTCGTCCACGAGGAATGCAGTCATGTCAGACACGCCGCTCGTCGGTGCGGACCATCGCGATGGGCTTCCGCCATTTCATTTCGGCTGCGCGACCGACATCTTTCCGCTGGAGGAACTGAGCGCATTGCAGGAGCACGGCCAGCTATTTGAAGCGCTGGCCGCCGGAGCCATACCGCCGACGACGCCGGAACACCTGCGATTCTTGCGCGTCAATCGCGAAGAAATCGAGCCGGCGACCATCGAGGAACGCGCCTGGCTGCGCCTGAAGGGGCGACGGGAATTCGAAGCCGAACGCGCTGCCGCGGTTCCGCCGCCGCCCGCCGAGGACTATGGCATCATTGAGTGGGACAAGGAGAAGTGCTGGTGGTAAACCCACAGCGACTCGCAGGCACTCACTCGGCCAGCATCACCGCCGTCAGCGCCTTTTGCAAGCTCTCCGCGTCGGCAAAGCGCTTCTCCGGCTGAAAGTCGAGACAGCGCTCGATGAGCCGGCGTAGTTCGGGACGACAGTTTCCTTCCAGCAGCCTGGTGTCCAGGTGGACGGCACGCGGCTGGTTCTTGCCCAGCGACATGCCGAGGAACTCGGCGGGGGCACGGCCAGTCAGGAGATGGAAGAGCGTGCTGCCGACGGTGTAGACGTCGGCAGCCGGCGTCAGTGTGCCGTAGGGTTGCTCGCATTCAGGCGGGCAGTAGCCCGGCGTGCAGGCGCCTTGCAACAGCTTTTGTCCCGTGTCCAGGTTCAGGAGCTGGCAGCCGCCGAGGTCGAGGACGGTGACACGATCCTGGTCCGTCAGCAGCAGGTTGGCGGGTTTCAAGTCCTGGTAGATGAGCCGCCAGGTCATGCCGGCACGCATTGGCCTCGGCTCATGCAATGTCTGCAAGACATCGACCACTTGCTGCATGATGCGTAGACTGCGCGCTTCGGAAAGCTTCTGTCCAGGCTGGCTCTTGAGAAATTCTTCCAGCGTTTGCCCGGCGATGGGCTCCATGATGAGATAGGGCTCGCTGTTGATCATCTCCGGATCGTCGAAGGTCCACTGGTCGCCTTCCTCGGTGGCAAATGGACCGGCGAGTAGCGGATTGGTGTCGAAGACAAAGTCGTTGGGATGCGGCACCGCGTTACAACCGGCGTTGCGCAGCAGCACGAGGATGCGCCGCTCCATCTCCAGCGTCTTGCGCGGCAAGCGCAGCTGATTGGTGAAACCTTCCTGGTCGCGAACCCGAGCGTACGGAACCACGTCGTAATGCAGGATGCTCTTGATGAGGACTTCCGCACCGGTGCGCTGATCCTGCCCGGTGAGGAGAAGGCCCATGCCGCCGGAGGCGAAGAAATCGAGCACGCGATAGCGGCCGGCGAGCGGCTGGGCGATGGCGTACACCCGCCCGCGGTTGTCGCCGCGCGGCACCTCAGCCCGGATGAACGACCGCCCGCCCCAGCTGAATTCCTGCCCGCGAGTGTTCATCAGGCCCAAGTCCGCTATTATTTCAGTGCCTAAAATCCGCTATTCCTTCAGTGCCTCAAAAAAACCGTGCGGCGTCCACTCCAGCCAGCCGATACCATCCTCACGCACCATACCCCGGCCCTTGCTGGCAAGAAACCGCCTCGCAGTATCGACGACAAGATGTCCCGCGTCATCCTCACAATGCCTCACCTTCAGGCAGAAGGCGTAAATCTCGACGACTTGCTTGAGATGGCCGCGAACAAGAGCAGCCTTTGGCTCTCTGCGGCCCTTCAGGAAGTCTTCCAGCTGCTCCTGTACCATTCCTTCGACGATATCGGGCCCCACGATGCGGTCCAAAACGATGGGCACATCGCCAGCGCACGACTTTCCGGAATCCCTGAGCTTATAGGTCAAGTGATAGAGGGAGGATCGGGACTCCCTGCCGGCGTTTCTGGCCGATAGCCTGACCTTGACGAATGCGAAATGATCGTCGAAGTAGTTGTAGCCGCGGTAGTCCGTGCAGTGTCTCTTGATGGCCTTCTGGAGCATGGAAGCTGAGAAGCGCGGAATACGTTCCTGGCAGTAAATGCTGATCCAGTGACTCATGACATTGGTTTCGCAGTGACAGCGAGCTACGAGCCATCTTATTGTGGCGCACTTGGCGAGCGCAAGATTCCGGGCGAATCTTCCGTCGAACCGCACGGGTGGACACCGGTTCTAGCGGTCTTCGAAGTACCTCGCGGTCACTTTCGCTCCCGGCTCGCCGGTCCATCTTCTCACCTTTTCGATTGACAGTCGCCAAAAAACTCCTTACGTTATTGCTAGGGTTCGATTTAGGGGGGAGTCCGCCCCTTGCCGCAGGCCAACACCCACCCGCCCATCGGCCATTCGCGGTAAGGACGCGCGGCCAACACAAGGGGGAGACCCATGCTGAATCTATTTGGCAAACGCAAGCATGCGACTTGCGACGGCGGCACGCGCCGTGACTTCATGAAGATCGGCGCCCTCGGGATGTCCGGTCTGATGCTGCCCGATCTGCTGCGCGCTCGCGCCCGCGCCAATCAGGCCGGCACGTCGACGCGCAACACGTCGGTCGTCTGGTTGTGGCTAGGCGGCGGTCCGACGCACGTTGAAACGTTCGACCCCAAGATGACCGCTCCGATGGAGTTCCGCAGCACCGTCGGCGCCGTGCAGACCAACGTCCCCGGCATCGAACTGGGCGGCGTGTTCCCGCGCATGGCCCGCGTCGCGGACAAGATGGCCTTTGTGCGTTCCTTCGCGCACAATAATTCCGGCCACGGCGGCGGCACGCACTGGGTCATGACCGGCTACGATTTCCCGCCGGCCGACAATGGCCAGCCGCAGAGCAAGCCCGGGCTCGGCTCCATCATGGCTCGCTATCGCGGCGCCAACAACTCCGCCACCGGCCTGCCCAATTACGTCCGCATCGGCGGCATTCTCGGCGACGGTCCCTCATGGCTCGGCTCCCCCTTCGCGCCATTCGACACCGCAGGCGATGCTCGCAACAACATGAATCTGCAGGTCACTCTTGAACGATTGGGCGAACGTCGCCGTCTCCTCCGCGGCTTCGACGGGCTCAATCGCCATATCGACCGCAGCGGTCTCATGTCAGGCCTCGATAGCTTCGAGACGCAAGCATTCGACCTCCTGATCAGCCGGGCCCGCGAGGTCTTCGACGTCTCCCGCGAAGAGCCGCGCACCCGCGACCTGTACGGCAACAACTCGCTGGCCCAGCAGATGCTGACGGCTCGCCGTCTGTGCGAGGCCGGCGTCGGCTTCGTCACGCTACACTTCGGCGGCTGGGACATGCACGGGCAGATCGCCCAGAGCATGCGCAATCTGGCGCCGCAGGTGGATCACGCGGTGTCAGCGTTCGTTCAGGACGTGCACCAGCGTGGCCTGGAGAATGACATCCTGCTGGTCATCACCGGCGAGTTTGGCCGCACGCCGCGCGTCAACGGCGGCGCCGGCCGCGACCACTGGGCCCCGCTGTCCACGCTCGCTCTGTCCGGCGGCGGACTCCGCATGGGCCAGGTCGTCGGCGAATCCACCTCCAAGGCAGAGGTGCCAAAGACCCGCCCCATCAGCCCGCAAGACCTCATGGCCACCGTCTTCCAGGTCCTCGGCATCCCGCAGGATCTGCAGTACAACGATCAATCCGGCCGCCCGATGCCGATGGTCAACGGCGGCAGGCCGATCACGGAATTGGTCGGCTAAAGAACGTTATCGATCCGCAAACGTCCATGGTCCTCGGGGACCATGGACGTTTTTCATTTGAAGAGGCCTAGCACGACTCATTTAGGGCTGCAAGTAAAGAGGAATGCAACCGTGATTTGTTTCAGCCACAATGGCACAAAACCGGTCAGGTTGTAGCGACAGTTCCGGCCGCGGCGTAGGGTAAGGTTCCTTGCTCGCGGGCCATGGACTCGAAGGCAACTCACGCTCGCCGGTCGGTTACGGCCAGGTCGGCAATGCCTTTTCTTGCGGTGCGATTCTTGGTAACGACTTCGGCGCGATCCTCGCGCAGCTGAGGATGACCGTACGTGCGTGCGTAGACTTGCGTGAACTCGGCGCCCAGAAGAAATATCTGCGACGAATAGTAGACCCAAATCAGTACGACAACAAGGGACCCGGCCGCGCCGTAAGCAGAAATCCAGCTGCTATGCGTCAGATACAGGCCAATCAGGAACTTGCCGATGCTGAAAAGCGCAGCGGTCGCGGCCGCACCCACCCATACGTCTCGCCACGCCATCTCGACATCCGGCAGCAGCTTGTAGACCATGGCGAACAGCAATGTAATGAAGCCGAACGAGATCAGCCAATCGATGGCCTTCCAGAGATAGATTTCGCCCGGCAAGTCGGCAGGGGTCAGGAAGGTCGTCAGCGCGGACAGGGCAGTGCTGACGACCAGCGATACCAGCAGCAATAGGCCCACGCCCAGGACGACCGCAAACGACCAGAAGCGATCCTTGATCGTCAGCCACCAGCCGCGTCCAGACCTGGTTTTGACGCCCCACACGAAGTTGAGCGCCTGCTGCAGCTGGCTGAACAGTGCCGTCGCCGAGATGAGCAAGACCACGACGCTCAGGATCGTGGCGACCATGCCGGAACCTGTCTCGGACGATTGCTGGAGAATGGCCTGGATGGCGTCAGCCACGCGCGGACCAACCGCGTTGCTGATCTCGCTGGAAACGTGGCCGCGTGCCGCCTCGTCGCCAAAAACGGCGCCGGCGATCGCGATGGCAATCAGCAAGAGAGGCGCGAGTGAGAATACGGAATAATAGGCGAGAGCCGCCCCGAGCTGGCACGTATTATCATGGTACCACTCTCGCAACGTCTCTTTCGTCAATTCAAGAAAGCCCGTCCACTTCACGGATCTCCCCCCGTCAGTTGCCGAAGTCGTTGTCTCAATTCTGCAAGAAACCTGCAAAACACGTGCCGCTGCCAAAAGACTTGTCAATGCGGAGACAGACGGTCGCCTGGATGGATTCACTCACCGCAATTCGCCGAGTGGGAACAGCCGCGTAGGATATTCCTGGTCGTGTTCGCCGCGTGCCCCGAATCAGGAGAGACCCCATGCCTAAGTCAATACGCGTCGGTGTCATCACGCATTCGCGTGGACCGCATCTGGAGTTGTATCTCGCCGGTCTGGCGGCGACGGCGGAGGTAGAGGGCGTGACCATCGCCGATGCCAGCGGCGACACCACGGCGGCGGCGCGGAAGATCCTCGGCAAGAAATTCCAGGGGGCGGTCAAGGATTATCGTGACCTGCTACGGAAGAATCCGCCGGCCATGGCCCTGGTTACGATGGAGGCGAGCCTGTCGCCGCCGGCCATCGATGCGGCGCTCGACGCCGGCTGCCATGTCCTGTCCGAGAAGCCGGCCTGCGTGCGCGTCGAGGATTTCGAGAAGCTGGCCCGCAAGGCTGACCAGAAGCACCTGCATCTCATGCTGGCCCTGGCCAACCGCATCCATGCCCCGGTAGCCGAAGCCCGACGGATCGTGAACAAGAAACAGCTCGGCAAGATCTACGCCATGGAAATTCACATCGTCGCCGACCAGACACGGCTGACCCGGCCGGCTTATCACAAGCAATGGACCGCCATCCGGGCCCGCGCCGGCGGCGGCCATCTCATCTGGCTCGGTATCCACTGGCTCGACCTGGCCATGCACATCACTGGGCTGCGCGTGCAGGAGGTGGCCGGCTTCGCCGGCGTGGTCGGCGGGCAGCCCATCGATGTCGAGGACTCGGCCGCCATCGCCCTCAACTTCGGCGAGCGCACCTTCGGCACCATGATCTCCGGCTACTACCTCGACCGCGGCTACCATTCACACATCAAGATCTGGGGCGAGCACGGCTGGCTGCGCCTGGCCAGCATCGAGGACGAACCACTCGAATGGCACAACAACCGCGACGGCAAGCTGCAACGCATCCCCTATCCGAAGGGGGACCGCGGCTACACGCCCTTCGTTCGCGCCGCCGTCCGCTCCAGCGCCGGCCTCGAGGCAGCGCCCATCACCGCCGCCGACGGCGTGCAAGTCCTCAAGACCATCTTCGCTGCTTACCGGGCGGCGCAGACGGGGCGAACGCAAAAGGTTTGACAACCACAAAGTTCACCAAGGACACAAGGGATACAAAGCAGAATCTGGCAATTCGCAATGTATTCGTGTCCTTTGTGAGCTTTGTGGTTGATTAACTCGCCTCCGCCGCTTCTCGCAATCGCTGACAAAGTGCCGTGTAGCGCCGCTGCGTATCCTGCCGGCGCACGGCGAGATCGAGCGCCTTGCCGCTGCCGACGATGACGACGAGCTTCTTGCCGCGGGTGATGGCGGTGTACAGCAGGTTGCGTTGCAGGAACATGTAGTGCTGCGTGTGCAGCGGAATGACCACGGCTGGATACTCGCTGCCCTGGCTCTTGTGGATGGTGAGGGCGTAGGCAAGCGATAGCTCGTCTAGTTCGCCGAAATCGTAAATGACCGGCCGGCCGTCGTAGTCCACGGTCAGCTCCTGTTCCTCGAGGTCAATTCTGGCGACGCGGCCAATGTCGCCGTTGAAGACTTCCTTCTTGTAGTTATTCTGCGTCTGCAAGACCTTGTCGCCGCGGCGAAAGGTCCAGCCGAAGCGCGCGACCTCGGGCTCGTCCTGGAACGGATTGAGCACGTCCTGCAGCCGCTGGTTGAGATTGCGCACGCCCAGCTCGGAGCGGTTCATCGGCGTCAGCACCTGGATGTCGCGGAACGAATCATGCTTGAAACGGGCAGGGATGCGCTCGCGGATCAGTGTCACAACCCGGTCGATGATGGTGGCCGGCTGCTCACAATCGATGAAGTAGAAATCGCCGGGAGCATCGGCGGCGGCCGACTCCGGCAGCCGGCCTTGCAGCACGCAATGGGCCGCGCGGACGATGCCGCTCTCCTCGGCCTGGCGGAAAATCTCCGTCAAGCGCACGACCGGCACCTCCTTCGAGGCGATGATGTCCGCCAGCACCGTCCCCGGCCCCACCGACGGCAACTGGTCCACGTCACCCACCAGGATGACGCACGCCGCCGCCGGCACGGCCCGCAAGAGCTGGTTCATTAAGCTGACATCCACCATCGACGCCTCATCGACAACGAGCAGATCGAAGTCGAGCGAATGGTCGCGGTCACGGCGGCAGCCGCCGGAGGTCGGGTCGAACTCGAGCAGGCGGTGAATTGTCTTGGCCTCGCGGCCAGTGGTCTCGGCCAGGCGCTTGGCGGCCCGGCCGGTCGGCGCCGTCAATCCGCAGCGCTGATTCTTGGCGCTGAAGATCTCCAGGATGGCGCGGACGATGGTCGTCTTACCGACGCCGGGACCGCCAGTGATGACCAGCACCTTCGACCGCGCCGCCTGCCGGATGGCGGCGCGCTGGCTGTCGGCCAGCGTCAGGCCCATCTTCTTCTCGACCCAGCCGAGCGCGACATCCGTGTCGATGTCCGGCAATGGATGCGGTCCTTTTTGCAAAGCGTGCAAGGCTCGCGCGACGCCGATTTCCGCGTAGTAAAGCGCCGGCAAATACAACCACGGCTCGGCCGGCGCGGCCGACGAGTCCTCCCAGGTCTCGCGGATCAGCTCCTTCTCGCCGATCAGGAACGCGACGGCGTCGACGACCACGTCCCGGCCGATCTCCGTGAGAGCCACGGTGCGATTGATGACCTCGGTGTGCGGATGGCCGACGTTGCCTTCCTGGGCAAGCTGCTGCAGAACGTAGCGCAAGGCGGCGCGGGCCCGCAACGGCGAGGTCGGCGGCACGCCTAGCCGGCCCGCCAGCTGATCGGCCATCTGGAAGCCGATGCCCCAGATGTCGGTCGCCAGCCGATACGGATTGGCCTGCACCAGCTCGATGGCCTTGTCGCCATACGTCTTGTAGATGCGCAGGGCCCGGTTGAAGCCGACGCCATGCGATTGCAGAAAGACCATGATGCCGCGGACCGCCCGCTGCTCGCGCCAGCTCTCGCGGATCTGCTGGATGCGCTTGGCGCCGATGCCGCGCACTTCCTTCAGGAACGTGGGGCTGTCGTCGATGACTTGCAGCGTCTTCTCGCCGAAGACCTCGACGATGCGATGGGCCATTTGCGGGCCGATACCCTTGATGAGGCCGGAGCCCAGGAACTTCTCGATGCCTTCGGCGGATTGCGGCGTCGCCGTGCGTAGCTCCTCCGCCTTGAACTGCGGGCCATGTTCCGGGTCGCGCTCCCACGTCCCGCTCGCCTCCAGCATCTCGCCGGCAATGGCGCTGGCCACGCTGCCCACGACCGTCACCGGGTCGCGCTTGCCCTGTACCTGCACGCGTAGCACCGCGAACCCGTTCTCCGGGTTGTGAAAGGTGACACGCTCAATGGTACCGGACAGCGCCTCGCTCATGAAGACATTGTAGCCGCGGGGCTTCGGGCTGAGCGAACGCCTGGTCCGAGGGCTAGTCAGGCAGTTTCCGGCCATCGGCGAAGTCCATGTCCGGCAACACCTTGAGCGTGACCTGGAAGCCGAAGTCCCGCTTGATCGCGCCGTGGAACGGCTCCCAGTAGCTGATCCAGAGCGGGTCCAAACCCGGATCGGGGGCGAACTCGGACGAGGCGGCCTTGCATGGCCGCAGGCATTGCGAGTGCGTTGCCGAGACTTCCCATGCCTGTTGCAGCGCGAACGGGCCGGGCATGACCGGCACGGCGGCGGGACCTTCGCGATCGTTGATGGACAGATTCTCGCCGCCGAACACACCGTGCGCCGGCAACTCCACCTTGACGATGCCAAGCTTCGCAACCGAGACGCTGGCGAGCGCGGGGCCGGTCTGGGCGCTGCCGCCACCGCGATGGCTGCGCAGCAAACCGATGACGCGCGCCTCAAGCGAGATCTTTGCGGACCTGACTTCTGGATTGTCGAACGTGACCTCGAAGAGTTGTAGCAAGTCGAACTTCAAAGTGGCGGCCGAGCCCTTGCAGGGATGAGCGCCGGCCACGGCCACGCCGGTCATGGTGACAACGACGGTATCGGCCGCAGGCTGGGCGACATCGATATTGCCGCCACCCGTGTGCGTGCAGCCCGCGCGACTGGGAACGACCGCCGCCTTGCGTGAGCCAAGCGTGATCGTCACCGCCGACCTTGCGGCAAAACCCGCACGAATCGGCCAGGGACATATGCTCAGCAAGAGTACCGAGAATTGCAAGCTGTCGCGGGCCGTTGGCGGCGCCCGGCGAACACTGCCGATGAACGTTGGATTGTCGGTGGGGTCGATGAAGTTGTCGCTTCCCAGCACCAGGCCGGCCTGCGACGACCAGGCTTCGGTCCACTTGAGGGTGGTCAACAATCCCGTGTGCGTGAATGGATTGTAGATGAACGTGTAAGAATGCGACACAAGATAGTTGTCCGGTGCTGCATTGCTCTCGATGCCAGTCTGGCCGAAAAAACGGCCAAGCTTGACGTCCAGTCCGCGGCCGATGCTGGGAAGGTATGCTTCGCCGTAAAACTGGATGGGGTCGATGCCGTAGCGATTCGGCTTGCCGTTGTCTGCGGTCAATTGAGCGTTGAACAGGCCCCGCGCCAGCGTGAATACATAGTCGCTGCCGGGCAAGATGGTATCGCTGCGGAAGCCGAAAGTCGGCTCCGTCGTTCCGCTCCGAGCCACGCCGCGTTCGATGCGCAGCCAGTTTTGCTGAAGCAGGAAATTGTTGGCCAGGTAGTTGAACCCCATGGGCAGGTTGCTGACACGGTCACTGCTGGCCGTGAATGACATATCGGTCCAGCCGGAAACGCGAAGGTGATTGTCGTCGAGAAGAGATCCTTGCCACGTGCCCTGCAACGACTTCATGAGCAGCCAGCGATCCGCACCGTAGGACCAGGTCAGCGCCGGCGCCGCACCGGCGGCAGGCGTCGCCTGCCCAGCCGCCAAGGCGCAACTGAGTAGCATGGGAGCCAGCATGGTTGCCCCGGTCGAGCCGGCGCGCAAGCAACTTGCGCCCTGCAATTCTCAGGCAGAAACTGTGCAGCGCCCCGGCCGTCATGCCCGGCAGCCACAGCAAGCCATCACGCCGCGATGGCGTGATGGCCTTGAAACAATGATCGGCCGCCATGCAACAATCATGCACGGATTAAAGTTGATTTCTTGCCCATATTCTCCGGATTGCCTGCAAAGACGGCAGAGTCGACGTTGGTGGCGAGCCGCGAGAGGTTACTGCTGCTCCGCCAGCAAACGGTCTACCAGCTCCAGCGCCTGCTGCTTGTCCTTGACCTGACCATCGAGCTGGGCTTCGCGGACGGCGTCGAGGAGTAACTTGAACTTCGGCCCTGGCTCGAGACCGTGGCGGGTAAGATCATGTCCGGTGAGGATGGCCGGCGGGTTCAGGTCGGCATCGGTCCATTCATTGAGCAGGAACTCGCAGTAGTCCACGTGGTCCTCGCTCTTACCCCAGGCGCGGGCATCGGCCCGGTGCAGCGCCAGCAACTCGCCGATTCCGGGATGTGCAAGCAATGGCTTGAGCTTGCTGGTCCGCATCTGCCGGGCGTCGCACAGGATGATGTGCTTTTCGACCAGCCAGGCAATGCGTGCGCGGTCATCGTTGGACAGTTTGAGACGCAGGGAGATGTCACTGGCCAGGCGTGCGCCGACGTGCTCGTGATAATAAAACGTGTAGCGGTCCGGTGTGCGGCCTACGGTGCGCGGCTTGCCCACGTCGTGCAACAAGGCGGCCAGTGCCAGCGGAAACGAAATCCCTTCGCCCAGCAGGTCCAGCACGCGCAGCACGTGCTCCCAGAGGTCCCCGGTGGGCGCCGCCGGCGGACCTTGCGGCAAGCCGACCATCGGCAGCAATTCCGGCAGGAGCGCCGCAATCAGGCCCAGCTCGCGCAGCAGTTCCACGCCGCGCGCTCGCCGTGAATGCAGCAGCAGCTTGCGGAGTTCCTCGGCGATACGTTCGGCGCTGACGACGGTGATCTCGCCTGCCATGGCTTTGATGGCGGCCGCCGTGACCGGCTCGATTTCGAGGTCAAAGCAAGTGGCAATGCGGACGCCACGCAGCAAGCGCAGCTTGTCCTCGCGGAAGCGCTCCGGCGGCTTGCCGATGGCCCGCAGGACCTTCGCCCGCAGGTCGCCTTGCCCGCCGACGAAGTCGATAAGCCTGTCATTGAGTGGATCGAAGAACATCCCGTTGATCGTGAAGTCGCGACGCAGGGCATCATCTTGAGCCGTCGAGAAAATGACGGCGTCCGGATGCCGGCCATCCGAGTAGGACACGTCGGAACGGAACGTGGCGACTTCCACCGTCAGCGGTTTCGGCCCAAGCACCTCGATCACGCCGAAGCTGGCGCCGACCGCGATGGAGCGGCGAAAGAGCTTTCGCACCTGCTCCGGTAGAGCGTTGGTAGCGATGTCATAATCCTCGGGCTTGCGACCGAGCAACTCGTCGCGCACGCAGCCACCGGCCCACAAGGCCTCGTAACCGGCCTCGTGCAGCCGCTTGACCACGGAGATTGCGAACTCGCGTTCCGTCATGGCTCTGCGCAACCCGGCGGTTCGGTCAGCGGGCCGCCCCCGCATGTGTGCAACAATAGCAGATTTCGGCCGTACGCACGCGCCTCCCAGGCTGAAAGGGCCGGGTGGCCGTCCAGCTCAGAGTGCCGCTCCGCTTGCAGGATGATGCGTGACCCGGACGCGGCGCTGCTTGCGAAGGCGTCGAGCAATTCCAGCAGCTCATCAGTGCGGCGCTGAAAGTCCGCGAAGGGAGGACTCACGAATACGGTGACCGGTTCGCCGGGTGCCTCCCAGGCGCGGGCCCAGCGATAGGCGTCGGCCCGGGTGAGGCGTGCCAGCTCCACAACGCGCCATTCCTCAAGGTAGTTGTGAATTTCCTGCACTTGCCGCAGATCGCGCTCGATGAAGAACACCGGCTGAGCGCCGCGACTGATGGCCTCCAGGCCGACGACGCCGCTGCCTGCGAAGACGTCGATGAATGGCCGATCCATCACGGAGTCGGCGAGGATATTGAATAGCGCCTCGCGGACGCGGTCCGGCGTCGGGCGAATTCCCAGCTTGGCATTGACCTGGCAGGCAATCTTCCTGCCCCGCAGAGAACCCGCCACGATGCGAAGCTGCACACGCATGCAAATCCACTTCCTCGGCGATACCTAAGGACGTGACCTCAACAGCGCGCCACTCGCTTGCGGTTTCGCGCACCGTCTCGGCTTCGGAAAGCATGATCCTTTCGGCCAAAGGACATTGAGCGCGAAACCGCAAGCGAGTGGCGCGCAGTCGCCCGCAAGCGCGTCGCACTTCAGCTTGCGTCAACGATCGCGGAGCTTGATCAACCGCTTCGTATCTTCTTCTAGCAGATAGCCTTTCTCCATCATCGTGAAACAATTCATGCCGAATAATTTTCGATAGCTCCCGTTCGGATAGCGCTCCTCGATGGACAGCCGAGTGTCGCCGGCCGCCGTCGCTTCGTCCTTTGTCTTGGCAAACGGAATGTACGAGCCCAGGAGATTCGCCAGCATTCCTTCGCCGCCCACGTCGCGCCGTCGCAGGTTCCAGCCGGTATACGTGGCAGTCGGCACCGCGACTTCCGGAGGCAGCAGGGTGCCGAGGTCGTTGCCGTCGCGGTCGCTGCGCGGGCCCAGCACGATGTACTGGCCCAGCATTCTGGGCGGTTCCTGGGTGATGACGCCTTCCTTCAGAAAGCGTGGTCCGTAGTCAAGCGCCGGCGGTTGCTGGATCACCTCCGGATAACGCACGCCGGGAATGGCGGGAAAGCCGGTGCTCTTCTGCCGCCAATCGACGAGTGTTTTGTTGTCGATGCGTGGATAGACGCTGGCCGGCGGCGTCTTGCCGTCCTTGACCCAGCGATCCAGTCCATCGAGCAAGGCACGGAGCATGGGCCGATAGTCGCCGGGGTTGTTCAGGTTGTCGGCGATGCCCTTGCCCGGGGGATACGCTGCCGGGCCGTGCTGCGTGCCGCCGAAGGCGTAGATGCGGACATTGGCCGGAATGTCGGCATCCTTCGTCCCGAGCGGATCGGTGTGCACGAGCGAGCCGCTGCGATGCCAGTACTCGGCGGCACTCTGCGTGTGCATGATCCTCGCCTTCCGCGAACCCTCCGAGCGCAGGATGCTATCCGTCCGCTTGCTGAACGGATCGGTCGCGGGCCCGTAAGTGAAGGGGAAGTAATCGACCGGATACAGGTGGTCCTCGTTCTGACCGGCGAAGCGCGTGGGCTGTGCGAAACGATGATTGAAGAAACCGAGTCCGCCGCCGGCGACGTGCGGCATCAGGCCGTCAAAGACGATGCGGCCGGCCTCGTCGGTGTTGAAGTCCAGGTACAAGAGATTGCGAAGAAACCGGCCGCTCTGCGAGACGCCGAAAGCCAGCGCCCGCGCGACGGCGGGCTTGCCGGCGGCGTCGCGCAGCGGGTTCCTTTCGGAATCATCATGCCGCAGGAAGGACACCAGGTCTCGCACCGCCGCAAAGCCGGTCCCCTGAACGATCGGCCCGTCGCACTCGGCAATCAACTCATAGAGATAGCCTGGCCGAAAACCGCCCGACAGTTTCAAGCGCACCTGCGGCAGCGTGCCGGGAACGCCGTGCTGGACCTCGGGGATCTTTCGGACTTCAAGCGACCATTGCGCGACGGGAATCGGCACGCGTGGATCGCCCTCGCGCATCCGCCACGTCAGCGTGGCCTCCTTGAGTTTGCTTGGCATGGGGACGTAGCAGCCGTGCCCCTCGCGGCGGGACAACGGCAGCGACTCGGCGGGCGCGTCAGTGCTCATCTCGAAGCGCACCTTGCCGGTGACGGGCTTCTCGACGCGCGGCGCTTGCAGGAGCAATCTTCCTTCGCCCGGCAGCATCTCGCCGATCCAGCCGCACCAGAGGACGGCATAGCCGCGGCGGAAGAGAAAGCCATCCCCCTCACTGCCAGGCTTGTCGAGATCATTGCCGCCCGGCGCGAAGTTGAACATGCGCAGCGCCAGCTTGTTGCCGCGGTTGTTGACATCGTAGAAGATGGCACCGTTTCCCTTGGCCGGGTCCTTGGGCGCCAGCAGGTAGAAATCGGCAGCGAACTCGACCTTGCCCTGATCGTTCTTCCTGGCCAGGGACAGATCGACGATGCCGCGATTGCGGGCATGCTCCGGATCGATGGCAAAACGAGCGATGCCGACGATCTTCTCGTATGGCCCGGCAGCGCCAAACGACTTGCCGCCTGCGAACGGTTCGCGTTGCTGGATTTCCAAGGCCAGGACCTCGGCGCGGACGCGCGCGGATTCCGCAAGGACCAGCAGGCCCAGCATGAGAGCGATGGTTTTCATGTGTTTCTCCTGCAGACCATCTTATGGACCATGAGCCCATATTGCGGGGAGCCGACCGGCGACCGATCCCGTTTCCGATAGTATGTCGGCGCCCGGCAAACAGCGGCAAACGATATCGCCGCCCGGCGGGCCACGCATAAGTTGATGGGATGGCTGTCGAACCGCTGCACACGCCTGCCGATGACCCGACGGCGCTGGAGCCACCGACACGGGTGCGCTACGGCGTTCTCGGCTTTCTCGGGGCGATGACCTTCATTCTGTACCTCGACCGCGTCTGCATCGGTCAGGCCACCAGGTCGATTCAGGAAGAGCTTGGCATCGACAACTTCGAGATGACGTTCATCAATACGGCCTTCATTCTCGCTTATGCCGTGTTCGAGCCGACGACGGGCCGCTGGGGCGATCGCTACGGGGCGCGCGGCGTGCTGACGCGCATCGTCGTGTGGTGGTCGTTGTTCACGGTACTGACCGGAGCCGCCTGGAATTTCTGGGTGCTGCTGGTGATCCGTTTTTTGTTCGGGGCCGGCGAGGCGGGAGCGTTGCCGAACTCAGCGCTGGTGACGCGCAAGTGGTTTCCGGAGTCCATGCGGGCATCTGCGCAGGGCTTCATTACCACGGCCATGCTGATTGGCGGCGCCGTCTCGCCGATTGCCGCAGCGGCGCTGATCGAGGTTGTCGGCTGGCGCGGCTCATTTGTTGTCTTCGGTGTCATCGGCGCCATCTGGGCTGCGGCGTTCTATTACTGGTTTCGCGACAATCCGGCCGAGCATGCCGCCGTCAACCACGCTGAAGTCAAACTGATTCTCGGCGGCCAGGTCGTGCAGGACCATGCCCAAAGCCACGGAGCGATTCCCTGGAGACTGGTGCTGCGCAAGGCCAACCTCTGGCTCATGGGCGGGATCATGAATTGCGCCTCCGCCGTCTTTTACGTGCTCATCTTCTGGTATCCGCGTTACCTGCAAGGGGCGCGCGCGTCCACGAACCTGGAATCCGGCCGTTTGTCGGCGATGGTGCTCGCCTTCGGAGCCGTCGGCTGCATCGTGGGAGGCCCGCTGGCGGATTGGAGGCTGCGCGCCACAGGCGACTTTCGCCGCGCTTACCGGGACCTGAGCTGCTTTGCCTTCGCCGTTGCCGCCATCGCCCTGTTCGTCGCGTTGCAGACGGACAACCTGCTACTGTCCGCAGTCTACACCGGGCTGGCCTTCTTTTTCATGCAAACCGCGTTGCCGTCGTGGTGGGCAACCGTCACCAAGATCAGCGGCAAGCACGTGGGCGCGCTCTTCGGCCTGATGAACGCACTCGGGGCCGCCGCTGCCATTGCTGCGCAAACATTTTTTGGAACGATGGCCGACGTCATGAAGGACCTTGGCTACACCGGACGCGAGCAATGGGACCCGGGGTTTTACGTATATGTCGGCATCCTGGTCGTCGGTAGCATCCTGTGGTTCTTCGTCGATCCGCGCAAATCATTGGCGGACGACAACCCCGCCGGCTAGCCGGAGTGCCGTTGCCAGCCGGTCGATCTCCTCACGGGTGTTATAGAAGTGCGTTGACACGCGCAGCAAGTAACCGTCGGGCCGCTCCACGACGGGAATCTCGATTCGGCTCTTGTCCCAGAGTTCGCAACGCAGCGCCAGCGGATCGATGCCGGCCGGCAGCCGAAATGCCGTGAGGAATCCCGAAAGCCGCGGATTGGCCGGCGTGACCGGCTGCAAACCGAGTTCGGCGCCAATTCGGCTGCGCACGCAAGCCGCCAACTCCGCATTCCGCGCACGAATGTTCTGCCGGCCCAGTCGTTCTTGAAAGGCAATGGCCGTGGGCACGGCCAGCCAGGGGCACGGATCACGCGTCCCCTCGAACTCGAGGCGGCGGATGCGCGGCGTCGTGCCAAACTCGTCCGGCTCATCCAAACAGTCCGGACGCGCGTGCCAGCCCCAGCTCACCTGCAACGGAGATAGCCGGTCCTCGTTGCCGGCGCCGATGTAGAGAAATCCGCTTCCGGTAGGGGCAAGCAGCCACTTGTGGCCGTTGCCGCCATAGAAGTCGCAGCCCAGCGCATCGAGTTCGAGGTCGATCATGGCTGGCGCGTGGGCGCCGTCCACCACGGTGAGAATGCCGTGTCGCCGCGCTTCGCGGCACATCTCCTGAGCCGGCAGCACCAGCCCCGTCGGCGACAGCACATGGCTGAAGAACAGCAGGCGCGTGCGCGGCGTCATGGCCGCGCGGAAAGCAGCCACGATCTCGCCGGGATCCTCGGCACGTACCGGCACCGGAAAGGTGCGCAGCGTCAATCCTTGCCGCTGCGCGGCGCGTTCCCAGCACCACTGCATGGCCAGGTATTCATGATCCGTGAGCAGGATCTCGCCCGGCGCGGCCAGCGTCAGGCCGGCGGCCACGATGTTCATCGCCGCCGTCACGTTAGCGCTGAAGACCAGGCGGCGCGGACTGGCGCCAAGGAATCGGCCGAACTCCTCGCGAGCCTGCCAGAGCAAGCCCGGCGCGAGCCGCAGGAAGAAGTCCATCGGCTCCTCGGCAAGCCGTTGACGCAACTGCGTCACGCGTTCGAACACCGGCCGCGACCACGGACCAAACGACCCCGTGTTGAGGTTCGCCACCTCCGGATCAAGCAGCATATCGCGGCGGGCTTGTTGCCAGGTGTCGCTCATGATTCACGCCAGCGCCACGGGATTCAGCAGCACGTCGAGACTGCGATGCAGGTCTTCCATGGCAGCGTCGCTCAGCACCGGCATGGCACCTTCTGTGGACAGGTCGCGATCGAGGTCGACCCAGCTACGGCAGCCGTGGTAGGCAGGCGATTCGGGAATATCGTGAGTGGCGGCGCGATAAACGCGCACGGGCATGACATGCAGTCCCGGTGCGCGGTACTCGAAACGCTTGCGGACAGTCTCGTCCGACCAGATGTGCAGATGGGCGAGCAGCATGGCTCGCACCAGATCGTTGACGAGATAGACCCCCGTCACCTCGGCAAAGTGACTCAGGCGGATCGTACCCAGCGGCGGCCTGTCGCTCTCGACTTGCGCGAGGATCGGCAGGGCGTCCGGGCGGATGCCATCGCGTTGCTGATGCGTGTAGGTGGGATACAGCCAGAAGCGCGCGTGCTCGAGTTGAAACGCGCCGACCGTCTCGGCGACGCCGCCCTTGCGGATAATCAGCGCCTGCCGGCCCTCGGCGAGCGCCTGGCACACGACGGCCCATTCCTTGAAGGCTTGCTTCATCGACCTCTCACAATTCCGGGCAGGCGGTTTGCCGGTTATCTTAGCTCAAAGGCACGCCAGGGAAAAGAAAAGCATCTGGCCCCCCTCGCGCAACTTTTTGCCAGGTGAGCGGCGCGCAATTGCCTGGCCGCCTCCCCTCCAAGATTGAAAAAACCGCGGAAAACACGCGGCTTTTGCTCTGGCACGCAGATTGCTCAATTGGCTGACTACAAGGGGAGTGCATCATGGCAACAATCTTGTTACGAACCGGGCTGGCGATCTTCTGGGCATCGTTCGGCGTGAGCGGCGCCCCTGCGCAGGACAGCGGGGCCGCGAAGAAGCCAATCCACATCGGCATGGTGCGGAGTTTCCTCGGCGATGACAGGCCCAAGCTTGCATACCTATGGGACGGTCCAAAGAAGCTCAAGGTGCTCGGCAAGCTGTTCGGCGATTTTGTGCGTGAACAGACCGGCATCGACGGCAAGCTGGTACTGGGGGGCGACTATCGCCGGGTCGCCCGCCTGCTGGACAAGAAGCAAATCGACGTCGGCATCATGCACGGTTTCGAGTTTGCCTGGGCCCAGCGAGAGTTTCCTGAGTTGCAGCCGTTGCTGATCGCGATCTACCGGGACCGCAGCTTGAGCGCGCACCTGGTGGTGCGCCACGACTGCCCGGCGACAAGCGTCGCCGACCTCAAGGGTGGCGCGCTGGCGTTGCCTATGCGCACCAAGGGGCACTGCCGATTGTTTCTGGAGCGGCTCTGCCAGGCCGCCGGCGCTGCCGAACCGAAGTCCCACTTCAATGTCATGGAACGCTGCGCAAACGTTCGCGCCGCGCTGGATGAGCTTGTGCAAGGCAGCGTCGATGCGGCGGTGGCGGACGGCGAGTTCCTGCAAAGCTACGCGCAGCTAAAGCCCGGCTGTTTCGAGAAATTGCGCATCCTCGCCCAGTCGGAGACGTTTCCGGCGGCAGTGCTCGTGCATCGTCCCGGAGTCATCGACCCACAAACGCTGCGGACCTTTCGCGATGGACTGATCAAAGCGCATCGATCCATCACCGGGCGCGACCGCATGCTCATGTTCAAGATCGGCGCTTTCGAGATACCGCCGGTCGACTATGACGAACAACTTGCCGATATCCGGAGCGCCTATCCGCCGCCCGGCGCAATCACTCTCGTTGGCGCCAACAAGTAGCGTTCTCGCGTCCTCGCGTTCTCGCGTCCTCGCGTCCTCGCGTTCTCGCTAGCGGCCGCATTCTTGTTGAACTTCACCTGGCAATTGTTATGATGCGAGACATCGAGGCCCCAAACTGGAGAGGGAGATCCGCATCATGCCCTATGCCGCCGAAATCAGCCGCACCAACCCGTCGTGCTTCCTGTTCTTGCTGGACCAGTCGGGATCGATGTCCGATACTTTTTCCGGCGGCAGCAAGAAGAAGGCCGACGGTGTGGCCGACGCCATCAACAAACTGCTGCAGACGCTGGTGCTGCGCTGCTCGAAGTCGGAAGGCGTGCGCGATTATTATCATGTCGGCGTCATCGGCTACGGCAAGAAGGTCGGTCCGGCGCTGGGCGGCAACCTGGCCGGCTTCGGGCTGGTCCCCATCAAGGTAATCGCCGACAACCCATTACGCATCGAACAGCGCACACGCCACAGTGACGACGGCGCCGGCGGCATCCTTACCCAGACAGTCAAATTCCCCGTCTGGTTCGAGCCGGTCGCCCACGGCCAGACGCCGATGTGCGAGGCCTTCGACCAGGCCTGGCACCTGGTCAGCGCGTTCATCGTCCAGTTTCCAGGCTGCTACCCGCCCATGATCGTCAATATCACCGACGGCGAGGCGAGCGACGGCGACCCGACGCCGCGCGCGGGCATGGTCCGGGACCTGGCCAGCACGGACGGCAACGTGCTGCTGTTCAACGTGCATATTTCCGCGTCGGCCAGCCAGCCAATCTTGTATCCAGACCGGGAAGCGTCCTTGCCGGACGAATTCGCGCGGTTCCTGTTCCGGATATCGAGCCCACTGCCGCCGGCGATGCTGCAAGCTGCCCGTCGCGACGGGCAAGCGGTCAGCGACGCCAGTCGCGGCTTCGTCTTCAACGCCGACCTGGTGTCGCTGATCAAGTTTCTCGACATCGGCACGCGTGTATCCGACAAAAACCTACGCTAGCCGGGAGGATCATGGAAGCGCGATCCGTGTGGCTCCCCAAGCGGGGGCATTCGCTGGATGAATACGAGGATGCCGGCGCAGCCGATCCGGCGCTGGGCCGTTTCGCCATCGCCGACGGCGCCACGGAAAGCTCCTTTGCCGGCCCGTGGGCCCGCCTGCTGGCGGACGGCTTCGTCAGCGCCGCCGGGCCGCAACCCGGCCGCTGGTCCGACTGGCTGCCAGCGCTTCAACAGCGCTGGCTGGAACAGTTTCGCGACAAGGAGCTGGCCTGGTATGCGGAGGCAAAGCTGGAAGACGGCGCTTTCGCCACGTTTCTAGGCCTGACACTCTGCGCGCCGACGGGTTTCTTTATGGAGCGCAGGAAATGGCACGCCGTGGCCGTCGGCGATGGCTGCCTGTTCCAGGTTCGCGACAACGAACTTTATCGACCGTTCCCGATCGAACGCGCCGAGGATTTCGGCAACACGCCCTGGCTGATCGGTTCGCGCAACGATTCGTCGAAGAGCCTGCGACAAAAGGAGCTGCGCGCCAAGGGCGACTGGCGGACGGGCGACTGCTTCTGGCTCATGACCGACGCTCTGGCGCAGTGGTTTCTTACCGACATCGAGGCTTGCGGCACACCCTGGACCAAGCTCGAGGCGGTCCTGGGCAGCGACGATTCCCAGGAACGGTTCGCGGACTGGGTCGAGGATCAACGCGATCGGCAGGCGCTTAAGAATGACGATGTCACGTTGATTGTCGTCAACGTGTAAGAGCCTGACGTGCCTGCTGAGGGCTGCGCGACTCATGTAGCAGGGAATTCCGATTCCGTGCGTGCATTTCGCACGGAATCGGAATTCCGTGCTACCTTGACGGCGCAGCTGCCATTAGAGAGGTTCGCCATGACCTGGCCGGAGAACACCGATTACAGTGAGGCCATCTAGAATCCACGCGTCAATCTGGCCGACCCGGAGTTGCAGCAGGGCGAGGCGGTCGCCACTGCCATGGGCATGCCCATCGTCCGCTCCGGCAACTTCGCCGATGTCTACGAGGTCCGCTGTCCGTCCGGCCATGGCTACGCCGTCAAGTGCTTCACCCGCGAAGTCAAGGACCTGCAACAGCGCTACCTTGCCATCAGCGATCATCTGAACCAGGTCGCGCTGCCTTTCACCGTTGATTTCCAGTACCAGGAGAAGGGCATCCTCATCAAGGGCGGCTGGTTCCCGATCCTGAAGATGCGCTGGGTCGAGGGACTGACGCTGAACCGCTTTGTGGACGAGCATGCGGACAAGCCACACATTCTCGAACAACTCGCGCAGATGTGGGTTAAGCTGGCGCACAAGCTTCGCAAGGCAAACATGGCCCATGCCGACCTGCAACACGGCAACGTGATTCTCGTCTCGGGAAAGACAGCCAGTTCGTTACGGTTGCGGCTGATCGATTACGACGGCATGTTCGTGCCGGCGCTGGCGCACACGGCTTCCGGCGAGGTCGGCCATCCTAACTTCCAGCATCCCGAGCGCATCGCCCAGGGCATCTACAACGCCGAGGTGGATCGCTTCTCGCATCTGGTCATTTACACGGCGCTGCGTTGCCTGATGGCCGGCGGCAGGACGCTCTGGCAGAAATACGACAACAGCGAGACATTGCTATTTCGCGAAGCCGACTTGAAATCGCCGGGCGCGTCCGCGGTTTTTCAGGAACTCTGGCAACACCGCGACGCGGTGACGCGCACGCTCGCCGGCCACTTGATGCTTGCCTGCAGCGGCGGCCTTGCCAGCGTGCCGCTTCTGGACGACATTATCGTCAACGGCCACCCCGTGGAATTGACGTCTCAGCAGGCGCAGGCAGTCGCCAGCTTGCTGAACACGGGGAATGGCCACGCGGCCTCGCCACCACCGCCTCCCGATGTCTACACAGCCGCGCCCGCGGAAACGGCGCCGGTTCCGGCACAAGCCCTCGCCTATGGCGTCAAGCCACCGGAAATCACGCCGGGGAGAGAACCCCTGGAATGGCTAACTTCGGCGCGCGAGGCAACCCGTGGCCATGCCGGGCGCACGGCGACCTCAGGCCGGCCGTCTCTGGCACAGCGGCAACAGCCGAATCGCGCCCGAACGCTGCAAATTGTCGGATTCACGACCCTGGGGCTGGTCTTGCTGGCGGTCGTCGTCGCGGTGGCGCTTCGCCCTTCGAGAGAACCCGACGAGCCCGTCGCGCACGCGCCGCCGCCGCCGATCGTAGTCCCGAAACCGCCCGACGTTCCTCCAGTCAGTTTTCCCGGCGGGCACCCTGGACTATCGGCCATCGCCATCTCGCCGGACGGGAAGACGGCGGCCACCGGCGGCGGCGGCTTCATCCGGACCTGGAATACCTCGAAACGGCTCAAGCTCCGGGAACTCAAGCTAACGCGCGACGGCACGCCGTATTCCGGTCGCGGCTGGCACTCGACCAACCGCAATGTCGCCTTTCTCGCCTTCGGAACGGACGGCAGTGAGGTCCTGGCCGGCGCCGGCATGACCCTGCTGTTGCTCAGCCCGGACTCGACCTTTCTGCACCACAGCTTGCTTCCGGGCGGCGGTCAAATTGTGGGCGGAAGCTACTATGGTGACCCGGATGCTCCCAAGGACCGGCCCAAGCCATTTGTCTATGCCCATAGTTCCGGCAGTTTCATTCGCTGGAACTGGCAAGATACGGCGGAGGGCAAGGGCCAGGTTGCAGCGGAACTCATCAAAACAGCGTTCACGACTGATGGACACAAGGCCCTGTGTGTGGATAACGGCGGTGGATCACCGGGTGTGCATCTCTGGGACGTGAAGAACGGCATGCAACTCGAGAAGCCTCCATTATCGGGAGCGCATGTTGCGCTGACGAGCGATGGCAAGCTGGCCATGTCGAGTGCGGTTGGTTTGTCGCGAACTCTGTGTTTCTTGCCCCTGGATGAGACGTTGCCCGCTGGAACGCCACCGAGCGCGCCGCGCGTGCCTGTACCGGACGAGATCACGGGTATGGCACTATCAGCCAACGGCAACCACGCCATCGCCACGACTGCAGACGGCAAGCTGCATCTATGGCATGTGCCCACGCGCCAGGAAGTCATGCGGATGGACATCGATCGACCCAAGACGAATTCCAGCCCGCGCTGGTGGCACACGGTCGCGTTTGCGCCCGATGGCAAGCACATCCTGCTGGGGAGCGTGACCGGTGCGCTACAATGGATAACGTTGCCCAAGAATGCTCGGTGACTCGTTCTTCACGCCGGCCAGGAAAGGAACAGCATGCGCCAGTGGTTGCGACCGGTCATGCCTTGTCTCGTGATTCTGCTCGGCGTGCGCGACGCTCACGGGCAATACAAGCACGCACAGCTGCCGCTGAAGCACTTGCCGCAGGACCACGCCTATCAGCGAGAATTGCGCAGCTACCTGATGTCGCTGCGAGAAAAAGACCTGATCGTGGAGCGCCGCGAGTTCAAGATCTCGACGCCGGTCGATCCCGAGGAGCAATTCCGCCTGTGGCTGCTGACGTTGAACACACCGCAGGTGGGCGCGGCCACGTTGCCGGCGTCCGCGTTTCTGCTGCATGCCATCGAAGGACACAAGGGACTGGCCATGCCGGCCATGCCCGCCGACTCGCAGATGCTGGCATGGCTGGCGAACTGGGATCAGCCCGGCAATCCTCAGCGCGGCTCGCCGGCGCTCAAACGGCGTGCCCTGGTGCTGGCCATCGTGGACCTGGTGATGCTCGACTACTTGTACGAACATGCTCCGCAGGGCGCCGATCGCGCCGATTTCCTCGGTGGCAACCTGATCTGGATCGGCTACTCCTGCATGGTTGGCCGAGACTTGCTGCCCGCCGCGACGCGCGCCGCCCTGGATACCGGACTGAAAAAGCACATGGACCGGCTCGCGAAGTGGGGTCCGCGAGGCGCCATGACCGACATGGACCTGTTCGCTCCTGTCGGCATGTGGTACGTCGCCAAGGCGCTCGGCACACCGGAAGCGAAACGCCTGGCGGAAAGCTATAGCAAGCGGCTGTTCACGGAGGAGCGCTTCTTCCACCCTGCCGGCTATTTCGTTGACGTTGGCTGCTTCGACACGTCGTATAACGGCATCAGCTTGTATTTCGCCACCTGGACGGCGCTGGCGAGCGAGTGGTCATTTGCCCGCGAGGCGGTGGACCGAGCGCATCGCTTGCGCGCTCATCTGTGCTTGCCGGACCCGGACGGTCAGCAATTCGGTCCAAGCCACATGAGTTCGCGGACCTCTGCCGACCCGCCGCGCGACCAGTGGAACTTTCCGCATCGTCCTTATGCCGCCGCCATGGTGACCGACGAGGCGTTGCCGCTGGCGCCACTGCCGTCGGCCGAAGCGTTGCGAGCCGCCCCGGGCCGCCTGAATGCCTACTTTGACGGCCTGTTTACCAAACCGCGGAAGTTGCAGCCATCGCCATGGATGGAAACTCACTGGAGCGGCTACCTCAACTTTCCGCACGAGCACTATCCGAAGGGACACTATGCCCGCCGGCTGCAACTCCAGAAGACGTCGGCGCCGCTGACAACACCGCTGTATCAGCGCGACGAACGATTCCTGCGCGAGTTTGACAGAGCGTTCGTGATTGCGCGTCACGACGATTTCGCGGCCGTGATCCACACCGGTCCGGTGCGCGGCTGGCCCTACGGCTTCGGTGGCGGTCAGCTCTCCGCATTCTGGACGCCCGCCGGCGGAGCGTCGGTGCTCGGCCGACGCCGCGGCATGCAAGGCCCCGTTACCGATGCTCTCGAGGAGTGGCGAACATGGCCCACGCACGCTGTCAGCGGCATCACGATGGACGGCGAATTCCTGACGTCCAACGCGATCAAGCAGCCACGCGTGCAGACCACCAAGAAAGGCATGGATGCCATCGTTCAGGTCGAAGGAGACATCCCGGCCAAAGACGCAAAGACCGCGCCTGCCTACCAGCGCCGCTTCGCCATCAGCCGTGCCGGCGTGACCGTGACAACGACCCTCAAGACACGGGCGCCGGCGCAATTCAAGGAACTGCGCGAAACGTTGCCGCTGTTTCTACACGAGGAAGCCCAGGTAAAGAATGCCGGCGTCAAGATCGAATTCCAGGTGCAGGATCGCTGGATGCAAGCCGTTGCCAGGCCTGTGGCCGACGTCAAGGCCGTTCGCGTCCAGCGCTTGAAAGGCGGGATGCTGCTGACATTCGACAGACCGCGCACCGTCGAGGTGTCCCCACGCAACTGGACCGATGGCTACCAGACACGCGCGACCTGCCGGACGCTGCTCGTTGGTTTGCTGCAGAGCGGACGCGGCGACGGCCAGAACTTCGGCATCGAGTACACACTGACGCCGCTCGGCAGGAAATAGGCGAGGAACTTGGTTCGGATGGTCAGCGCAGCCCGTGCTCGCGCATCCAGGCAACATACGTCCGGGCGTAATGATCAAGGTTGGCAAGCGCGCCGCCGCTGCGGATGGGGGAGCACATCTCGTACGTGGCAATGCCGTCGAAGCCCCCCGCCCGCAAGCCTTCAAAGAAGGCGGCGTAGTTGATGAAGCCTGTGCCGAAGGGAACCGCCCGGACCAAGTCGGGCGTCGCCGGTTCGTAGTTCACCAGGTCCGGACGATAGTGGAAGCGCGGCAGGCGAACGTAGTCGGCATTCGTGGTGATGATGGTGTGCGAGCCGGCGGTGCGTGCGGCCTCGAACAGGTCTTCGCCGCGCAGGGCCGGCGACCAGGCGTCGAAGCCAAGCTTGCAGTTTGGCCGATCCACGTCGTGCAGCAATTCCAGCAAGGCCGTCGTATGCACGCCGACGTCATGATGGTTCTGAACGGCGACCGTGATTCCGAAGGCAGCCGCGCGGTCGCAGATTTCACGAAGCGTCGCGGCAGTTTGCTTCCACACAGCCGATGGACCGATGCTGGGGGATTCGTATGCCGTGAACACGCGAACCACGTGTGCGCCCAGTTGTGAGCCGATGCGACACAGCGATTCGACATAGGCGATCTGCATTTCCAGAAAGGGAACCTCGGCGGCGACACTGCCTCCAAAGTCGGTGTAGGCCGCGACGACAGCGCACTTCAGACCGGCCTCGTGCAACTCGCGCTGCAGGGCGGCAATTTGCTGGTCGTCAACGTCGAGGGGCGACAGGTGCGGTCGTTTGCCCGCCAGCATGACCGCGTCAAAGCCCAGTTCGCTGGCGCGCCGGACAAACTGCGGCAGGTCCAGCTTGGTCTGGCCCCACAGGCCGCCATAACTGATGGAAAACAGGCTCAGCTGCATGCGTATTACTCGACGCAGTCGTGGCTAGGAATCCAGCTTGATTGTAGCCGGCCGTCCGACGTTTCTCCAACGTTTTTCAACCAGAAGTGCCGCAGGGATCGCGGGTGTGGCTTGATTAAAGAAAATGAAGATTGAGACTTCTGGCGTCAGTTGCCTACCTTGGTGGGGACGAGCAACACGCGCGGAGGATTCCCGGGCACGACGCGGACGGCAAATAGCATGTCGCGGCCGGCGAAGAGGAGTGGAGGCCCCTGGTAAAGGACGCGGGTGGTCTGCCGGCCGTCGTAGATGGTTATGAAGCGGCGGCCTGGCTTGAGATTGATGTCCCAGCCTGTCTTGCCGGGAAAGACCAGCACGGGCAAGCCGCGGCGAACCATGTTGTTTTCGACGGTCGAACCCTGGACGATGATGGGCATCTTGAGTTCGTTGACGAAGCCGATGCCCTCGGCGGCAGCGCGGCACGGCAACAGGACGACGGTCGCTAAGCCAAGTACTATCAGGACTTTATGTTTAGCAATCATCGGCCGCCTCGTTCCGGCAACCCGCACTTGCGTGGAGACTCTCATAGTCTGAACGAGGCCTGGTGACTTACTTGCGCGACGCAATGCGAATCGGGAGAGCCTCTGATCTTCGATGGGCGGCGGTTCCTCAATCGCCGCCGCCGGATTGACCCGTGAAGCGGATGATGCAATCGTGCGGCGTGGCCTGCAACAACCGCTGGATCCGCCGAGCCTCGCTATAGCTATAGCAAGTCGCCAGCGGCCTTTCCAGTAGCTCGGGGGCCTGGTCAAAGTTGGGCGCGGACCGCAGGAAAACCACGAAGAGTTCATCGTGCTCGGTAGCCATGGCGCACCCCCGGTGACTTTAGACGAGAAACTGGGTTGTTTCGGAATCGAGACGCGAGAAACCACGCCCCTTGGATTGAGATTGAGAGTAACAAGTGCGCGGCGCGAGTGCAACCGAAAAACAAATTTATTCGCGCGATCCTCACAATGACGGTTGACGTTGTGCCGATCGTGCGGCGACCGGCCGTACAGCTTATCCAGATTCCAGCGCGACTCGCGGCCGTCAGCGCCGCTTGCCGGCAATGATGTTGACGAGCGCCTCGCGTCCAGGCCGAATCGTCCGGCCGGCGGCTTCGAGGATGCGTTCCTCGGCGCTACCAGGCGGAGCCATGCCGGCAGCAAGAGGCTGGATGAGTTGCAGCGTGCGTTCGCCGGTCGAGCGCCATTCGGGTTCCTTGGCCGGGTTGCCGGCGGCGGCGCGGCGCGCGCCAATGAGGTTGTCGGCCACGCCGCGCGACAACACTGCCTGCAAGTAATCGCCCATTTGCAGCGCCCGCTTTTCATCGTCGTTGCCGGCGGACTGGCGGATCTCGCGCACCAGTGTCTCGGCCACATTCTGGAATGACTCGGCGCACTGTATCGGCGCCGGCGCCAGCGAAAGCTGAACGCTCTGGTTGACGAGTTTCTCGACCAGTGCCAGATCGTGCTGAAACTGCCGCAGCCGGTCCTGAATCCTGGCAGCAGGCTCTTGCCCGCGCAGAAAGCTCCCGAGAGCGGCAAACAGGGCGACGATCAGAAGCAGCTTGGTCCTCATGGCGTTGCCTCCGTTATGAGGGCATTCAGCTGTTGCTGTCCGGCACGGGCAACAGCGGCGATGCGCAGCCACGGCTCGGCTTGCTCCGGCGGGGCAGCCCTGGCCAGCTTTTCTGCTTCCTTGCCCGCTTCCGCCAGCCGATTGCGAATCGGCCCCAGGGCACGGCGCCGATCGACAGGCAAGTCGCGTGCCCGCGGCACGATGCCGCCCTCGACTACCTTGCCATAGAGATCGGCGATCGCGTTCAGTTCCTTCGGCCCGGCCACAGGCGCGAGCGACCGGCCTTCGTCGTGCAGCAGCAGTGCCAGCGAGGCCAGCGATTCCAGCCGGGCTTCGGCGGTCAACGCCCTGGCGAGATCGAAATTCTTGGCAAGCAACCGGCCGGCCAGCGTGTCCGGCAGTTTCGACTTTTCCTTGTCGGGATGCGGGTTTTTCTCGACGAGATCCTGTTCAGGCCTGTTGTCGTCCAGGCGGGTCCGGGCGTTGTTCAGCAGGAGGCCAATCATGATCAGGATCCCGGCCGCGACCGCGCCCCCGGCCGCTACCATCACCCAGTTTCGCAGCGACATTCCTGCTCGCAGCGGTAGCGTGGCGGGCGGTGGCGCCGGCGGAAAGGCCATGTCGCTCGCCTCCAGCCCTTGCAACATGGCTTCCTGAAACTGCTGCTTCTTGCCGGAAGGAGGAATCGGTAAGCGCGGCACGCTTGTTTCGACCAGCGCCAGCTGCGCGCGCCAGCGCCGGCACTCCGAACACGCGGCAAGGTGCGCTTCCGCATCGCCAGGAACCGGTTCGAATTCGGCCCGTTCAAGCAACGACTGTCGGCAGGTATCGCAGTTCATTGTCACAAGTTTCAGTCTGCAAGCGAAACACTACATCAGGTACGGCGCCATCACTTCCATGACCTTCTTGCGGGCCTTGAAGACACGCCAGCGGGCGGTTTCTTCACTGATACCCTGCACGTCGGCGATCTCGCGGAAGGACAGGTCTTCCTCGACGCGGAGCAGGTAGGCGGCCCGATAATCTCGCGGCAACCGGCCGATGGCTCGGGCCAGGTGCTGGAAGGCCTCGCGGCTCATGGCCTGTTCCTCCGGGCCAGGCTCGGCAACGGCGACCTCTTCGGGAAAGGGCTGGCGAACCCGACGATTTGCCCGCCGCAGGTTGGCCAGCCCGTTGTGAGCGATGCGGAACAGCCACGCCTGAAAATTTGTGCCCGGCTGAAACGACGACAGCCCGCGGTAGGCCTTCATCAGAGCCTCCTGGGTCAGGTCCTCGGCGGTGTGGGCATCGTGTGTCAAATGATAGAGCCAGCGATACAGACGATCCCAATAGCGCTCCACCAGGGTGGCAAACGCTTGCCGTTCCCCCTGCCGGGCGCTCTGTATCAGGGCTTGCTCGTCAGCCACAGGCACGGTTCGAACCGCGGTGCTCACACTCGTAAAACACCCGATGGAAAAGTTCGTTGGCACGGCTCCGCGAGTTTCGCGTCAGCCCCCAGGCCAGCGTGCGGCGACAACGCAGGCCACGGGCATCTAGCGAATGATTATACAGCAACGAATCGTTCCCAAGGCCGGCGTCGCAAGTCATTGCAGGGTCCATGATTGCACACGATCCTGGTAGGTTCTCGATTCCCTGGATGCGGCATTTTGGATTGCGTTGCGCTTGCGAGTTTTACACACCCACGCGTCCCTTACCCGCTTCAACCAAGGCTTATTGAGAGTTACCGATCCTGCAACGCTCGATTCGTTGCCGGGGTACCAGAGGGGGGGGTAGAAACGCAATCAATCTTCTTGCCCGGCGGCGGATCGGTGGTTATTGCATTCACCGATGCAAGGTGGCAAAATGATAGTCATGAAACGGCTGCACGCTACCCTTCTGGCGCTCCTGTTGAGTTGCTATTTCGCCGTGCCTTCGGAGACTGCGCAACCGGTCAGAGCCGGGGACGCTGTCCGGCATTTTCGTGACGAGGTACGCCCGCTCTTGATTGCGAACTGCGTGGCCTGCCACAACTCGAGCAAGAAGAAGGCAGACCTCGACCTGAGCCGGCGCGACACGATGCTCGCAGGCGGAGAAAGCGGAGCCGCCGTCGTTCCTGGGAACCCAGTTGAGAGTTTGCTGTACAAGAAGATCGCGGCAGGCAAGATGCCGCCCAAGGGAGCCTTGGCCCCTGCGCAGATTGCCGTCATCAAGAAATGGATCGAGCAAGGGGCACATGACGACGCCGAGCCGTTGCAGGCTGTCGCCGGCACGGAATCCAGCACGCTGTGGTCTTTGCGGCCAATTGCGTACCCCACGCCGCCGCGTAGCCGGTTCGATCATCTGGCCAGCAATGGCATTGACCGTTTCATCTTCGCGAAGTTGCAAGAAAAGGGACTGGAGCCGTCGCCGCCCGCGGGCGCGCAGGGGTTGCTGCGGCGCGTGACCATTGATCTGACGGGTTTGCCGCCGACGCCTGAGGATGTGGAGCATTTCCTCGCCAATCGCGCGCCGGATGCATATGAACAGGTTGTGGACCGCCTGCTGGCGTCGCCGGCCTACGGTGAGCGCTGGGGCCGGCACTGGCTCGACGTGGTCCGTTTCGGCGAGAGCCACGGCTACGAGCAGAACCATGTCCGCTTCAACGCCTGGCCCTATCGCGACTATGTCATTCGCTCGTTCAACGAGGACAAGCCTTATCCCGATTTTATCGCCGAGCAACTTGCCGGCGATCTAATCGGCAAGGGCAATCCGAAGATCGAAGCAGCCACGGGCTTCCTTGTCGCCGGCGTGCACGACACGGTCGGCATCCAGACCGTGGAGGGGACGCTGCAGCAGCGGGCCAACGACCTGGAGGACATCGTCGCCACCGTCGGGGCCGCCTTTCTCGGCATGACGATCGGCTGCGCCCGCTGCCACGACCATAAGTTCGACCCGATTCCGCAGAAAGACTACTATCGGCTGGCAGCCGTCTTCGCCGGCGTCCGACACGGCGAGCGCGAACTGCGGACCAGTGCGCCTGACATGGACGCCGGCAAGCGTGCCGCGACGAACGAACGGCTGCGCGTCCTGCAAGGCAAGATCGCGGATCTCGACGCCAAGGCGCGGCTGGCGGTCCTGGCAAAACAAGGTGAGACGAAGGCTCGCCGCCCCGCCGTCAATCCACGCCGCAACGTGGAAACCTTCGCGCCGACACAGGCTCGTTTCATCCGTTTCGATATCCAGGCCACGCGCGATGGCGCCGAGCCCTGCCTCGACGAGATGGAGGTTTTCGGCCCGGACAGCGAGCGCAACCTCGCGCTTTCCTCCACGGGCGCGACGGCGACGGCTTCCACGCTCTTGCCTGGCTATCCGATTCATCAGGTACATCACCTCAACGACGGCAAGCACGGCAACGACCATAGCTGGATCAGCAACCAGCCCGGCAAGGGCTGGGTGCAGATCGCGCTGCCGCGGCCATTACGCATCAACCGCATCGTCTGGAGCCGTGATGCCGGCGAGCCGACGCGCTACGTCGATCGGTTGCCCGTCGAGTACACGGTTGCTGTGTCGCTTGACGGCCGCGACTGGCAGACGGTGACGACGGGCAAGGATCGGGCGATTGCCAGCGAGGCCATTGCTCCGGCGGTATTGCGGAAGATGCTGACGCCCGAACAGCGACGGCAACGCGATGAATGGGTCGCCGAGGCGGAGCGACTGCGGCGGCAGCTCGCCGATCAGGTGTCGGCAAAGGCCTATGTTGGCATGTTCACCGCGCCGGACACGATCCATCTGCTCCGACGTGGCGACGTGATGCAGAAACGCGAGGTGGTCGCGCCCGCAGCCTTGTCCGAGGTTCCCGGCTTCTCCGGCGAGCTGGCCATCGATGCCAAGCTCGGCGAGCCGGGCCGGCGGCTGGCGCTGGCTCGCTGGCTGACGGATCCTCGAAATCCTCTCACTGCGCGAGTGCTGGTCAATCGCGTCTGGCAGCATCACTTCGGCCGCGGGCTCGTCGCCACCGCCAGTGACTTCGGCAAGAACGGCACGCTGCCGTCACATCCCGAATTGCTCGACTGGCTCGCGCGCTCGTTCATCGACAACGGCTGGCGTTTGAAGGCGTTGCACCGGCTCATCGTCACCAGCCAGGCGTACCGGCAAGCAAGCGCGGTGCATGAGAAGGGCGAGGCGGCCGACGCCGGCAATCAGTATCTCTGGCGGGCGCCGTTGCGGCGGCTCGAAGCGGAAGCCCTGCGCGACGCCTTGCTGCAAACTAGCGGCCAGCTCGATCGCCGCATGGGCGGGCCTGGCTACGCGCTCTTTAAGTACCGCGTCGTCAACATAGGCATATACGAGCCGCTGACGGAATTCGGCCTGGACACATGGCGGCGCGGCGTCTACTCTCTCGCCGCCCGCTCCATCCGCGATGACCTTCTTGGTAGCTTCGACTGCCCCGAATCCGCCCAGCGCGCACCGAAGCGCGATGTGACGACCACGCCATTGCAAGCGCTCAGCCTGCTCAACGGACCATTCGCGGTGCAGCAGGCGGAGTTGTTCGCGCGTCGGGTCAGGCAAGAGGCTGGCGCGGACACCGCGGCGCAGGCGGAGCGTGCATTTCGGCTGGCGCTCGGCCGCGCCCCGTCCCTGGAGGAACGCCAGGCGGCGCTGGAATTGATCAGCCGGCGCGGACTGGTCGCGCTGTGTCGAGGACTGGTGAACACCAACGAGTTCCTGTACTATTGAGCGAAGCCAATGGACCAATCGCCGTCCATCACCGAAGCCGTGCAGATCCTGGGTCGCTACCACCGTGCCGTGGTGACCAGAATCGCCGAAGAGATTGTCGAAAACCAGGAAGACTTCGAGGATTGGTCCTATTCAGGAAAAGCCGAGGAACTCATCGACCGCCATGGGCTTCATCTGCAAAACATTGCGCGCGTCTACTGCGACCTGATGTCGCTTGCCAGTCCGAACATCGCGGGTTGCGGCCTGCCAGCGAACTTCCCGGGTGCGCCGGTGCCTCCTTCCGGCCGCGCTATTGGCCGCGACACCATTCTCGAAGTTGGGTCGAGCGTGCTTGCGGAGCAATGCGGCGCCTGGTGGCGGGCGTCGGTGCTAGCCCTTGAGGACGACGGAACCGTACGGATTCATTACGAAGGCTGGGACGATAGCTGGGACGAGACAGTGCCACGTCGCCGTCTCCAACACACTGCGGAAGCGCCCGAAGCTGGCGACAGTGGCGACGGTGTCGGATGATTGCCAGGCAATCTACTGCCGGGCCACCCATGGCGTTCCCAGCGGCTGGGCGGCTTTCTGTTCGCCGTAACTGCCCCCTTTGGCGCCGGTCGGATTGGCGCCGAAAAAGCGGGGATCGTCAGCCCGGTCGGCCGCAGGCTGATAGCGTACGTCGACCGACAAGCGAACACGTCCAAGTGGTGAATGATTGTCGAGCGAGCCGTGCATCGTGAAGCCGCCGAAGATGACCACGTCGCCCTGCCAAAAGTGCGTCGACAAGAGACGCGTGCGGCGCGAGCGCAAGAATCCCAGCGTATCGCTCGCGCCGGACTGATACGCGGCTTCCTGCGCAAGGGCGAATCCGCGCGGATCGGCAGACAGCCGTGCCGAGCGGATCGGTCCGAGCAAATCCTCGAATTGGTGGGAGTTCTCGACGATCGCCAGCGGACCGTCACAGATCGGGATCTCTCCCAGCGGTATCCAGCAAGTGACGATCTGGGCAGCGCCGCCCGCGAAAAACGGAAAGTCAACGTGCAGGTTGGTGGCGTTGCCCACCGGCGCAGGCCGCAGAAACAGATAGTCGTGCGGTCGCGCGGGGGCGTCGAACAACAGCCCGGCCAGTTCGCGCAGTCTCGGCCCGTGCGTGACACGCCGCAGCGCCGGTCCCTCGCTGACTGATTTCCAGAACATTCCCGCATCGGACGCCAGCGTCTGTCGCTGACTGAGACCGCTGGCAATCCCCTCTTCCACTGGCGGCACGATCTCTCCAACCTCCGCCAGCCGCGTGAAAACTTCCTTGCGAGCGGCCAGGACGTCATTGCGATCGAGGGCATCACGAAGAAGCACGTAGCCGTGTTCGGCAAACGACTGTTGCAGCGCCTGCGGATCGTCCCGCCACGCAGAGCACTCGGCAAGCGGTCCGAGAAGCTCGTCAGGGATGGGCTGTCGCTGAGTGATTCCGTCAAGCATGATACCTGGCTCCAACAATTCTTGCCCTGCAGATCCACGCACGATGCGTCGTGGACGACTATTCGGAAGAGATGGCGATCACGTTGGCAGCGCCCCCGTCAATTGGAATCGTACAGCCCGTGACGTACGCGGCGGCATCGCTCGCCAGAAAGGCCACCACGCCGGCCACGTCCTCGGCTTCTCCCCAGCGCCGGAGTGGAACACGCTCGAGTACTTTTGCCGCGCGTAGCGGATCGTTTTGCAAGACTTGAGTCATCGGCGTCCGAATCCAGCCGGGCGCCACGGCGTTGACGCGAATCCCGTGAGCACCCCACTCCGCCGCCAGGTCGCGCGTCAGCGCCACGATGCCCCCCTTGGTCATCGCATAGATCGACCCTCCCCGTCCCAAGCCCACCAGCCCGCCGCCAAGCGCGGACACGTTGATAATGCTGCCGCTTCTTCGGGAGAGCATCACCTTGCCGACGGCGCCGGCCACCTGGTAGCAGCCAGTCAGATTGACGGCGAAAACGTCGCCCAGATCCTGTGGCTGGTAGCTGGCTGGAGTTCCGCGCCTGTGGATGCCGGCGTTGTTAACCAGGATATCGATCCGCCCGTAACGGCCGGCGATTTGTTCAATGCAGGCATCGACCTGCGTCTTCTGCCGAGTATCACAGACAAGCCCTTCGACAGGTTGTCCCGTCGCGCGGGCAATTTCCTCTGCCCTGGCAGCGACCGCTTCGGCCTGCAGATCGAGCAGAGCGATGGCGGCACCCTGCTCGCTCAGCGCACGTGCGATCGCGGCGCCCAATCCCTGCGCTCCGCCGGTGACGACGGCAACGCGGCCGGTCAAGTCAAATCTGGCGGCCATGGACACGTGCCCTGCCCTGCTTCACGTTGGCGGCTGGAATAACTCGAGCGTATAACCATCGGGGTCGAAAAAATAAACGACGAGCCCACCGGCATTCGGGCCGGCCGTGATCGTCACCGGTTCCGACTTGAAGCGCACGCCCTTTGCCTTGAGATCAGCGTGGCAGGCTCGCAAATCGTTCACCGTGATGCACAGATGGCTGTTACCGGAACGGTTCGTTGCGGTCTCGGCAGGTGGGCCCGCATGGTTCATGTATTGCACCACTTCGAGCGACTGGGCGCTGCCGGGCGCGACCTTGAACGAGGCGACGTTCAGCACGACACCGGGATAGCCGGTCTGCGCAGCGACATAATCGTTGTCCACGTGCGGCCGGCGGCGATGCAAGGTCATTCCCAGGATGTCGCGGTAAAAGGCGATCGAGCGCTCGATATCGGCAACCGTCAAACCGAGATGATGCAAGTCTCCCAGCCGCCAGGCTGGGGACGCCGTATTCGCAACCATGTCGCGGCTCCGTCTGGCGCCGAATAAGGCGCCGCCCCTCGTGAGTGCCCGCATCGCCGTCACCAACACGCGATCGTCAGCTCAGTATTCCGGTCACAACAGTGCCATGAACGTCCGTGAGGCGATAATCGCGGCCCTGGAGGCGGAAGGTGAGCCGTTCGTGATCCAGGCCCAACAGATGAAGCAATGTGGCATTCAGATCGTGCACATGGACTGGATCCTGAACGACATTGAACCCGAACTCATCGGTCTGGCCATGCACATGGCCCTTCTTGATGCCGCCGCCGGCGAGCCACATGGTGAAGCAGCGGTTATGGTGATCGCGCCCGTCATTGCCGCCTTGCACCATCGGGGTTCGACCGAATTCGCCGCCCCAGATGACCACGGTATCGTCGAGCAAGCCCCGCTGCTTGAGGTCCCTGATCAGCGCGGCACTGGCGCGGTCGGTCGCATCGCAGTTCGCTTTGATGGCGCGCGTCAGGTCGCCATGCTGATCCCAGGCTTCGTGAAAGAGTTGCACGAAGCGCACCCCGCGTTCGATCAGTCGCCGCGCCAGCAAGCAGTTCCGGGCATAGCTGGCCTCGCGCACATCCGTGATGCCATACAGATCCAGGATGGCACGAGGTTCATGAGTCAAGTTCATGAGTTCCGGGGCGCTGGTTTGCAGCCGATGCGCCATCTCGTAGGCCTGGATGCGGGCGGCGATTTCGGGGTCGCCGATGTCGCGAAGCGCCAGCTGATTGAGTTGCTGGAGGGCGTCAAGCGAATCGCGCTGAGCGCGGGCATCGATGCCCGGTGGGTTGGAAAGGTACAGCACCGGATCGCCGGTGTTGCGGAAAGGGACGCCGCCGAAGGCGGTGGGAAGGAAGCCGCAGCCATAATTGCTGGCGCCGCCGGAGGTTCCCTTGGCGCTGGTCAGGACGACGTAGCCGGGAAGGTCCTGGTTTTCGCTCCCCAGGCCGTAAAGGGTCCAGGCGCCGAAGCTGGGTCGGCCGAACTGTTGCGATCCCGTGTTCATCATGATCTGGGCGGGGGCGTGGTTGACCGCGTCCGTCTGCATCGAGCGAATGAAGCAAAGATCGTCCACGATCGCGCCGGTGTGCGGCAACAATTCGCTAATTTCAATGCCGCTGCGCCCACGCTTGACAAACCTGTATTTCGGTCCGAGCAAGGCGGAGTTCGGGTTGATGAACGCGGCTCGATAGCCCTGGAGCAACTCGGCAGGAGGCAGCCGGCCGTCGTGGCGCGCGAGCGTGGGCTTGGGATCATACAGTTCCAGATGGCTTGGGGCGCCGGCATGAAAGAGATAAATGACGCTCTTCGCCTTGGGAGCGAAATGAGGCCGACGCACGCCATTGCCTGCCGCTCGCCTCTCCTGGGCCAGCAGCGAGCCGGCGGCAATCCCGGCCAGACCGACGCCGCATTCACGCAGAAACCAGCGGCGCGTCACTGCGGCTCGAAACTCATCACGCTTCATGGTCACTCCCTTCACATCTCAAGGCGCGTACCGCAAGAATCAAGGCCGGCATAGCGTTTCGTCCAGATTCAGGAGTATGCGGCTCACCATGGTCCATGCGGCGATGTCGTTGGGCGTGGCGTCAACGGGCAAGTCCTCGAGCCTGGTGAACCTGGAGAAGGCAATTGTCCGGGCCTGGAGCTCGCCGCGTACCAGGCGAGCACGGTTGGTCGCCAGCAGCTTGAGCACGACCTGAAGTTCCGCGGGCTTTGCCGGGCGGGCCGTGCACAGGACGAATGCATGATGAACGCGTGCGACATCGTCCTTGCCCCCCTCCTTCAAGATACGCAACGCCAGCGCTTGCGAGGCCTCGATGAACGTCGTCTCGTTCAGACTCGTCAGCGCGGAAAGAGGCGTGTTCGACCGGGGCCGACGGGCACAGGCGACGTCGCCGTTGGGGGCATCGAAGCTCGTCAAAACCGGGTCTGGCATCGAGCGCTTGCGCACAGCATAAAGTGCCCGACGATAGCGCTCGGGCCCTTCCGGTGGAATCCAGTAGGTAGGCTTGAAATAGTTGTAATCGAGCACGCTCTGCGGCACCGGAGGAAAGAAGCTGGGACCGCCGACTTCCTTCAGATGCAGCAAGCCGGCGATGCTCAGCGTCGTATCGCGGATGACCTCTGCATCCATCCGGAAACGCGCGCCGCGCGATAGCAAACGATTGCGCGGATCGCGCTCCAGATGCAAGGGCGTGATGGTTGCGGACTGCTGATAGGTCTCGCTGGTGACAATCCGTTCCAGCAAATGTCTGTGACTCCAGCCATGCTCCATGAAATCAACCGCCAGCCAATCGAGCAGGTCGAGATACACGGGCACGGGCGTTCGCGTGCCAAATTCTTCCGCAGTTTCGACGAGTCCGCTACCAAAAAGGGCCTGCCAGACTCGATTGACAGCGACCCGCGCCGCCAGGGGGTTGCGATCGCTGGCCAGCCAGTTGGCAAAATCGAGTCGGCTCGGCGAGGCTTTCCCGAGTGGATGAAGGAAAGCAGGCACTTGCGGCTTGACGGGGTGCTTCGGTCTGTCCCACTCGCCCCGATCGAGTAACCGTGTCGTCCGCGGGTGGCGGGCTGTCCGTTCCGCGAGGTGAAGGGCGGATGTTTGCCCAATGGGGAATTTCCGCCACTCGGCTGCAATCGCTTCTTGCATCTTGCGTGACTCGGCATCGCCGAGAGTCTTCAGCCACGCCGAGAAGATCACGTCCTTTTGCTGCTCGGTCCGCTGCGCGGGTGCAACGTTCATGGCCAGAACGGCGGCATGATCCACAGGCTGGGCCTGGGGATCTGCCGCGCTGGTCAAGCTCAGCCGGCAACAGCCGAGTTGCATGTTATGTCGGCCGTTGTCGCTGCCGCCATGGTCCATGACCAGCAGGACTTTCAGCCTGGTCTTGTCCGGGAGGTCGAGCGGCTGTTCAAACTGCACCACTGCAACGCTATCTTGATTTCTCAGTCCAGGCCCGCGATCGGCCCGCCAGCCGGTCTTGTCATCGCCATCGATCAGATAGGCGACAGGACCGCGCAACCGTTTCTTGTCCTTGTCGAAGTCCGCCTTCCACTCGTCCTCAACCTTGCCATCGGGCTCGGAGAAATCGGCGGTGGCGTTTCGCAACTTGAGCGGCTGCCATTTGTCGCTGGCGGGCAACTGGTAGAGCACCTTGAGTTCGCTAACGGCCCAGGTTCCGTACTTGCTTCGTCCCGGGCCTCCGAACGGCATGTCACGATGGGCGAGCGCTTCGAGGCGCAAGCCTGTCACTCCTTTCAGATCGGCGGCGAAGATGCCGAATATGTCCCCCTTCGTCGTCGGGTGTCCATGGGTCAGGATGCTGAGATCCGCTTCCTGTGTGGGATGGTTCAAGCCGCCGGTGCTGTCGAGTTCCACTGCCTTGAGCGGCTGCCAGGCGACTTCCCTGGCAAGAACGCTTTTCTCCCATGCCGCCAGCTCTGCCTGCCAGCGGGGCCGATGCTTTTTCAGACGAGCTTCCAGGGCCCGCAGCTTGGCGCGAATGTCGCCGATCTGTCGTTGCTGTTCCGTCGAATAGACCCACGACTGCGCCTCGTAGGTGTTGTTCAGGAAGGCGAACAGGCCGTAGTATTCGTTCTGGGACATCGGGTCGAACTTGTGGGAATGGCACTGGGCACACTGGATGGACAGACCGAGCGCGGCCTTGCCGACACAGTCCATGCGGTCGAACATCTCGAACATGCGGAACTGCTCGGGCACGATCGCGCCTTCCTCGTTGATCATCGAATTGCGGAGAAAACCGGTGGCCACGATCTGGTCCTGCGTCGGGTTGGGCAGAAGGTCTCCGGCAATCTGCTCGATCAGGAAGCGGTTGTAGGGCATGTCGTTGTTGAACGCCTGGATGACCCAGGCACGCCAAGCCCACATTTCGCGCAGCAGATCCTTTTCGAAGCCGTTGCTATCCGCGAAGCGGGCGATGTCCAGCCATAGCCGCGCCCAGCGCTCGCCGAATTGCGGCGAAGACGACAGGCTGCGCACCAGTTCGACAATAGCCCTGGCCCGATTGCGTCGATAGGCTTCCAGGAAGGCATCCAGTTGCTGGGGCGTCGGCGGTATGCCGAGCAGATCAAGGTACATGCGTCGGCAAAGTGTCGCCGGATCCGCAGGAGGCGCTGGCTGCAGCTTGCTGGCAGCGAGCTTGCGCTTCACGAAGAAGTCGATCGGGTGCTGGTCCTTTGGAGTCGGCTCCTTGCGCGGCATTTCGAAGGCCCAGTGTTTGGAATAATCCGCGCCTTCGGTGATCCACTGTTTCAGCGTTGCGATCTGCCTGGCGTCAAGCGGATTCTTGACCCGGGGCGGCGGCATGACATCGCCGGGAAGGTGCGCCGTCACGCGTCTGATGAGCGCGCTCTGGTCTGGTCTTCCGGGGACGATCGCTGGGCCATCGGACCTGCCGCCCTTGAGGGCGGCGCTACGCTCGTCAAGTCGCAGCCGGCCCTTGCGGTCCTTCTCGTCCATGCCATGACAATGAAAGCAATGCTCCGACAGGATCGGCCGAATATCGCGATTGTAGGACAACTTCCTGGAGTTCTCCGGGGCGTCGCCTGACCAGGCGAGAGCGCCCAGCGACGCGACGACAAGGAGAAAACATGTGCCTCGAATCGTCATCGAGAGAGATTGGCGTGACATCGATCAACTCGCTTGCGATCGAGAACGGCGGCACTCGGCATCCGCCTCGCTGGATTAGGTAAGAAGCTACAGGGTGCGGATAATCTACCTGACCATTCTATCATCATCTCCAGGATTGGGCAGGCAACAACCCTGGGACTTTTACAGGCCGAAGTGCCACCGATCAACCGTCCTTGCCAGGCGCCGCGAACGCCTGCATTGCACCGTGCTTTTTGCGCTAATGTTGATTTAATGAGCTGGGTACATCGCAAGAGCGACATCGTGTGGTGCCGCCCCCAGGCGTAAAGGTCGAGCGCCGCCGTGAAACATTTCATCGTATTCCTGGCACTGCTGGTGTTTCATTCCGGCACGGTGCGCGCGGGCGAAAAGCGTGTGCGCAAAGAACTGGCTGATACGGATCGCGTGCTCCTGCTTGGCGGCGGATTCATCGAGCAGGAGCGGCTGCATTGTTACCTGGAAACGCGACTGCTCCGGCATCATCCACGCGGACAGTTGCTGTTCCGCAACCTCGGCTGGGGCGGCGACACCGTGCGCGGATCCGCGCGGACCGGCGGCTTCGAGAATCCACAAGGTTTCGCCCGCTTGCTCAAGGAAGTCACACAATGGAAGCCGACCGTGATCCTGGTGGGATACGGGATGAACGAATCCTTCGCCGGCGCGAAGGGCATCGACGTGTTTGTCAAGGATTATCGGAGTCTGCTTGATAAACTCGCGCCTCTCAAGTCGCGATTGATCCTGCTGGCGCCAACGTATCATGAAGCACTCGGTCCACCCCATCCAGACCCGACCGAGCACAACAAGAGTTTGCAGTCTTATGCCGAGGCGATACGCGATCTGGCGCAGAAAAGAGATGTGGAGTTCATCAACCTGTTTCACGCCATGAAGACAGCGAAGGCGACGATGCCCGGGCGCATCTTCACGACCAATGGCATTCAGCCCAATGAGCTCGGCTACGCGGTGATCGCCCGCACGGTTGAGAAGGCGCTGGGCTATGCCAGCGCGAGCGACTGGCATTTCACCGTGTCCGCGAAGGGCAAAGTAAGAGAACAAGGTGGCGTCAAGGAAAAAGTGGAAGCGACAAAGCGTGGTCTGCGACTCTGGATTCAGGAACCTGTGGTGCCGGTCACGGATCCACTCGCAAAGGAAGGATTGGTCCTGAGAGTGACCGATCTTGCCGATGGCATGCATGTGCTGACCGTTGGCGGCAAGGAAGTACTGCGGGCAACCGGTGAAGCATGGGGGCGCGGCCTATTCATCGCCGCCGGAAATCCGGACGGGGAAAAACTGCGTCAAGCCGTCATTGCCAAGAACGAACTGTTCTATCGTCGCTGGAGGCCATTCAACGATCATTCGAGGCACTTCGATTTCTTGCGAGGAGACTTCTCCCTTTATGACAAGGCCATCGCGGATCGGGAACGGGCCATTCAAGACATGCTGGCTCCGCGCTGGCATTGCTTCGAGATCGTGCCTCTGGGAAAGTCCAAATGAAGCACTTGCGAAATCTGACCAGGATAGTTGTTCTTGCCGTTCTGGGGATGCTGTCACTTCAACCCGGAGCGCTGGGGCAGATGCCGCCTGCGGAAATGAGCGATGACCCGGAAGTCTTTCGCAAGCTGACACAGCTACCGGATGGATTCGAGATACAGCTAGTCGCAGCAGAGCCGACGATCATCAATCCGGTTCAAATCAACTTTGACGCGCGCGGCCGGCTATGGGTCTTGTGCGCTCCACGCTATCCACAGATTCTGCCGGGTCAGGCCCCGAAGGATTACGTCGTTGTCCTGGAAGATTTCGACCCTGCCGGGAAGGCGAAAAAGTCTACGGTTTTCGTGGAGGGGCTGACGGTGCCTACCGGGATGATGCCGGGAGACGGCGGCGTCTATGTTGGGCAGGGGGAGACGCTGCTGCATTTTTCGGATCCCGGGAAAACAGGAAAGGCGACGAAGCGAAAGGTAGTGTTCGCGGGATTCGGCACCTCGGACACGCATCACACGCTCAACACGTTTCGCTGGGGACCGGACGGCGCCCTGTACTTCAATCAGGGTGTCTACATCCTCAGCACCGTCGAGACGCCGTACGGACCGCGCAAGCTCTTCGGTGGTTGCATCTGGCAACTGCGAACGGATCGACTCAAGCTGGAGGTATTCGATCGCTCGATTCTGCCGAACAACACCTGGGGGCATGCGTTCGATGCCATGGGGCAGTCGTTCATCGCGAGCGCCTGGCCAGGAGCACTGAACCGTATCTTGCCCGATTCGCCGCTGCATCGTGAGACGGACCAGGAAGCCGTGCCGAACCTGAAGATGACGCAGATCGGCGGCGAGCGCCATTGCGGGCTGGAAATCGTGTCCGGCCGGCACTTCCCGGAAGACTGGCAGGGCAACCTGCTCACAGGCGATTTCTTGTCCCACAAGATTTATCGTTACCGGCTGGAAGATGATGGCCAACAGTTCGTGAGCAAGCTCTTGCCGCCGCTCGTGGTGTCCAGGCATCGCAAGTTTCGCCCCATCGATATCAAGATGGGACCGGACGGAGCCGTGTATATTGCCGACCTGTATCAGCAGATCATCCAGCACAACCAGATCGATTTTCGCGATCCACGCCGCGATCACACGTGCGGCCGAATCTGGCGCGTGGTCCGCAAGGATCGGCCGCTGCTCGCCAACCCGAATCTCGCGGATTTGCCGCTACCCAGGTTGCTGGACCACCTCAAGGATCCGGAACAGTGGACTCGCCTGCAAGTCAAGCGCTTGCTGGCCGAGGGGGACCGGCAGGCCGCCGGTAAAGCGCTGGGGCAATGGGTCAGCGGCATCGATGCGAAGGACCCGCAGCGCTTGCGCCATCTGCTGGAGGCTTTGTGGGCGTATCAGAGCATCGACCAGGTTGAGGCACGCTTGCTTGAGCAATTGCTGCAAAGCGACGATGCGCGGATCCGCGCGGCGGCGACGCGCGTGATCGCGGCCTGGCATGAGCGACTCCCCGAGCCGACGCGCTTGCTGGCCCGGCAGGCGCGCGACGCCAGTCCGCGCGTTCGACTGGAGGCGGCCATGGCAGCCGGCCATATTCCGTCAGCCAGGGCACTTGATGCCGCGCTGAGCCTCCTGGATCAGCCCATGGATCCGTTGCTGGATTTCGCCCTGCGTCGCACCATCATCCTTCTGAAGCCAGGCTGGTTTCCCGATTTTCAGAACGGGAAACTGGTTCTGCACGACAGCGCCCGGCATCTGCCCTTCGCCCTGCAGGCCATCAAGGCGCCCGGCGCCATCGCGGCACTGCGAGATCTCTTCGTGGCAAGGAGAATACCGGCGAGCAATCGCGCCGAGGTATTGCGACTTCTGGCTTCGCTTGGCGACGAGAATGACCTGAACCTGATCGCCAAGGAACTCATCGGTCTGGCACCGCTGCCGGCACGCGATCAAGCTCGCATTCTGGATGAGCTGGCGAACGCGGCAGGTGTGAACCGTCCGAAAAGCGTCCCGGCAGCCATGCCCTGGCTGACACTGTTCGCCTCCGCCGACCGGGATGTGGCGGCGAGTGCGGTGCGCGTGGCGGGCCTATGGAAGCAGGAACACCTGCGTGCGGAGCTGACGCGGATAACGGCTTCAGATTCGCCCAAGCTGCGTGTGGCGGCGGTGGAAGCTCTCGTCGATCTGGGTGGAGTCAGGAGCGTGGAGTTCCTCACGCGTCAGGCCGACAGCAAGCTGCCTGCCGAGAACCGTCTGGAAGCGGTGATCGGGCTCGCCCGCCTCGATCTGGCGAAAGCAACCCCACGCGCAGCGGAGTTGTTGCGGGGGCCTCCGCAGCCCGAGGTTGTGTTCGAACGACTGTTCACCACTTTTCTCGGGCGCAAAGGCGGGCCGGCAGCACTGACAGCGGCATTCAGCGAGAATACACCGTCGAAGGAGTCGGCCAAGCTAGGCTTGCGCGTTCTGGCCGGGTTGGGGACGCCGGCGCCGACGCTCAACGAGGCGTTGCAGGCGGCGGCCGGGTTTCGCGGTATCGTCCGCAAGCTGTCGGCGGAGGAAACAAAGCAGATCTTGCATCTGGCCCGAACCAAGGGAAATCCGGATCGTGGCGAGGCTGTTTTTCGCCGGCCAGTCCTGGGATGCTTCCAGTGCCATGCCCTGGGAGGAGCGGGAGGCAACGTGGGGCCGGATCTGTCCGGCATCGGCACCAGTGCGCCGATGGAATACTTGCTGGAATCGGTCGTCTTGCCAGCGAAGACGATTCGCGAGGGCTACACGACCGCGACGATCTTCACCGTCAGCGGCCAGCTTCTGACCGGAGTCCTGGTGCGCGAGAGCCCAAAGGAGCTGGTTCTGCGTGAGCCGACTCGCCCGGACGAAATCGTCATCAAGAAGAAAGACATCGAGGAGAAGAAGATCGGCGGCTCATTGATGCCGAACGGCCTGGATCAATCCCTGAGCGATGAAGAGCTGGCCGATTTGGTTCGTTTCTTGTCCGAACTGGGCAAACCCGGTCCTTTCGGCGTGACGCACGAACCGGTGGCACGGCGCTGGCAGAAACTCGACGCAGCGCCCGAAAAGTGGAAGAATCAAGATGCCGAGTCTCTCGGCAAGACCCTGCGTGATGGAAAGGGCCTCACCTGGTCAACCGTGTATGCGCGCGTCCGCGGCGACTTGCCTCTGAAGGACCTGGTAACTGCAGGGAACTCGGTCTCGGTGCTGCGCACGCAGTTGCAGGTCGCGGCGCCCGGGAAGATTGCCCTGCGTCTCGCAAAGATCCCGACGCTGAAGCTGTGGGTAGATGACAGGCCGGTGGCCGTGTCGGAAAAAATCGAGCTGGATCTGGACCGAGGATTACACTCGCTGACTCTATGGCTTGATAGGCCAGAGCCGACGATGGAATTGCGGCTGGCGCTTGTCGAGGTTGCGGGTTCAACGGCGGCCGCGCGCTTCGTGCACGGCAGGTAACGGCCTATGTCCGGCGCTTGGCTGGTCGATGCGCCACGGAGGAAGATTCTCATGAATTCGCTAGCACGCCTCGGCATCTGGATCGTGGGCGCGGCCTTGGGCCTGGCGCTGCTCGGCCAAGTAGGTCCGGCGGACGTCTTCATCGACGACCGTTTCGAGGACTTTGCGGGCGGAACACTCGATGCCGGCGGGCAGAACCTCTATGTAAGCCGCGACGGGAAGGTGAGGAGCATCAACCGTTTCGACCTGAATGACGACGGCCATATCGATCTGATCTTCAACTGCACACACGACACCTATCAGATGATCCCTGCGACAGCGGGCCTGGTTGACCGGGAGCGCCATTCTCGAAGCCTTGACATTGCCGTGGAGGGCTCGGCGCGAGTCGTGCTGGGAGATCTGAACAAGGATGGCTACACCGACGCGGTATTCTGCCCCAACTCGATTGGAGTCCACCATGATCGCCGTTTTGTGTCGGTCGCCTGGGGAGGGCCGGAAGGATGGCTGTCGCAAAGAGTCAATAGCGTCCTGCCGATGAATGCGGCAAGCACGGTGGTTCTGGCCGATCTCAACCATGACAGCTGGCCGGACATCGTCGTTCTGGGCGGACAGCGCTGGCGTCCCGAGCAACCCGCCGACCGCATCATTCGCGTATTCTGGGGTAGTGCAACCGGTTTTTCCGCCGTCGAGTTTCAGGACTTTGGTGTTCATGGAGCCATCGAACTGGCAGCCGCCGACTTTGATGGCGACGGCGCCCGTGACCTGGCAGTGCTCCGTTCCGACGGCAAGGTCAGCATTCTCTGGGCGACGCGCGCCAAATCCACGCCGATCGTCGTTGAGCGAACGGAAGTCGCTCTGCCTGGCAAGAACGCCACATGCCTGACGGCCGCCGACGTGAACGGGGATGGCCGGCCCGACCTGTGCGCCGGCACCAGCGAGAAGGCGATCTATCTGGTGCCGGTACGACCTGACCGTCGCTGGGATCAAGCAGCATCGATTCCGGCGTTTCCGGCCACGCACGTTGTCGTCGGTGATCTGGATGGGGACGGCCAGGCCGACCTGGTGCTGACGGATTTTCACCAGGCACATGCCGCGGGAGGCGAGCAGGCAGGCGGCGCTCACGGCGCTCTCGATCGCATTCACCTGCTGTGGGGCGGCGCGCGCGGCTTTCAGGCCAACCGGGCCGACATACTCAAAGTTCCCCATGCGGCAGCTGCTGCCGTGGCGGACCTGGACGGGGATGGCCATCCGGATCTCGTGGTGGCCATCCACCAGGGCGAAACAACTTTCAACGGCGAGTCGACAGTGTTTTTCGGCGATGGACGGCGCAACTTCACCCGTGCCAAGACCGGCTTTCGCACTTCCGGCACGACCGACGTGGCCGTCGCGCCGTCCGAGAAAGGGCTAAGCGCCAGGGCCATTTTCTGCAACAGCATCGGCGGCCGACTCGACGAGGCCGTCCCGGTCCTTGTCTACTGGGGAGGCAAGGGCGGCTTCGACCCGAAACGCGTCTGGAAGATCCCTTTCCACAGCGGTTACGAGTCCAGTGCCGCCGATCTGGACGCCGACGGTTTCGTCGATCTGGTCTTGCTCAATTCCGGCCACGCCGGTGACGTTGCCTCCAAGGACGCGACGCTGGGCGCCAACATCTTCCGGGGAAGTCCCAAGGGGATTGATCTGCAACGAAAACGGACGGTGCTTCGCGAGAACTTCCTCGGCACCAGCACGGTGGCCGACTTGAACAAGGATGGCTACCTCGACCTGGTGCTCGAGCCATTTGCGCCCGCGAAGCCGGGCGAGGTGGAGCAACTGATCATCTACTATGGAGGGAGCGACGGTTTTCACAAATCGCACCGGGTGTCCTTTCCGAAGGAAGGATACGGTCAGGAGCATCTGGTAGCCGACTTCAACGCGGACGGCTGGCTCGACATTGCCTCGACGACGCGTTCCCTCAACTGCGTGCGCATCTGGTGGGGCGGGCCCAAGGGATTTGATCCGAAGAACGAGCAACGCCTGAAAGTGTCCGGACCGCTCGGAGTCAACGCCGCGGATCTGAACGGCGACGGACATCTCGACCTGGTGGTTGGCAGCTACAATGACCCCGTGTCCGGGCATCGGGACATGGGACTCTTGATTTTCTGGGGCGGCCAGGGCGGGTATCGGCACGCCAATGCCCAATGGCTGCCAGGCTTCGCCCCGCTGGGACGCTGCATCGCCGATTTCGACGGCGATGGCTACCTCGACATTTTTTCCCCGCAACATTCGGGCGAACTGACGCGCGAAGACCTCGCCTGCCACATCTACTGGGGCGACAAGGACGGCTTTTCCAGGCAGCGGCGAAGCACGCTGTTCTGCGATTCCGTGAACGCCTCCATGGCCGCGGATTTCGACGGCGACGGCAAGATGGACCTGGCCGTCGCCTGCCACACGCGGCACGGCGACCACCGTACGCAGTCGCGCGTTTTTTACAACGACGGCAACCGCTTCGAAAGCCCGCGCCTGCAAAAACTCCCGACCAACGGCCCACACCTGATGTGGGCTACGGACCTGGGAAATATCTATGACCGCCGCTATCGCCAGACATTCACATCACGCGTTTTCTCCTGGCAGCGACCCGCATCGGCCGGGACGCTGCAGTTCAAGGCCGATCTGGGGCCCGGGAAAAAACTGGTCTTCGAGGCGCGTTCTGCAGAAAACCAGAAATCCCTCTCGAATGGCCGGTGGCGTTCCGTCACGAATGGAGAATTACCACTCAACCCGAAAGACCGCTGCTTGCAGTATCGCGCCGTTTTTCTCTCGGACAATGGCGACCGCTATCCGGCACTGGATCGGGTCGAAATCGCCTTGTCGCGTTGACCCGCGCACGCTGGCGCGGCGAACGGCAAACCGTACCTTTGTTGTTGCGAGCAGAGACTTCCGCGGTTAGCGTGGAGATTCTGTTACAAGGTTTGAGGGCAAAGCATGCTTCGGGTCCTGGGACAACGCGGCGCAGCGTGTGACGGGGTCAGTCGCCGTGAATTACTTCACGCGGGAGCGCTTTCGCTCTTTGGAGCCCTGGGACTGCCTGGAAGATCGCGAGCACGTCCCGGTTCCAATCGGCAGCCGGGCGCGGCACGGTCCGTCATCCTGCTGGACCTGTTTGGCGGTCCCAGCCATCTGGACACCTTTGATCCGAAGCCAGCAGCGCCGGCGGAGATTCGCGGAGAGTTCAAGCCGATTGCCACGTCGCTGCCCGGCGTGCTCATCTGCGAGTATTTGCCCCGCATCGCGCGCTGGATGCATCGCCTGTGCCTGATTCGCACCGTGGCGCACGACTACAACAGCCACAACCCGTACGCCGTCATGACCGGTTTCACCGGCGGCAATGACGCCCAGGATTACTTTTCTCGACCGAACAATCACCCCAGCATGGGATCTGTCTGTCAGTATGCGGGCCTGGGCAATCCTGGGATGCCGCCATACGTGCTGCTGCCCGCATTTCCCGGGTACACGCAGGGACTGCGCCGCGCCGGTCCCTACGGCGGCTACCTGGGCACGCGCTTCAATCCACTTTTCAGCACCTGCGACCCTCGATTTGATCGTCCGGTCGATGAGGACAAGGATGCGTACAACCACACGATCGTGCCGATGGGAGAGCCGACCTTGCCCACGCTGGCGCCAGGACAGACGATCGATGCGATGGACCGCCGACGGTCGTTGCTGAGCCAGCTTGACGCGCAGGCAGCGGCAGCGGAGCGCAGTTCCAAGGCTCATCCGCTGGGGTACTTGCAGCGGCAAGCCTTCGAGCTATTGCTGTCGTCATCGGCACGCACGGCTTTCGACCTTGGCCAGGAACCGGTGGGGATGCGCGAGCGCTACGGCCGGGATCTTTTCGGCTCCAGCATGTTGCTGGCCCGCCGCCTCGTCGAGGCGGGTGTGACATTCGTGACTGTCCACACGGAAGCCAAGGGAAGCGGCCACTGGGATACGCACGAAAACAATTTCAACATGCTGAAGCACTCGCGGCTGCCTTTTCTCGATCGCGCGGTGTCGGTACTGCTAGAGGACCTGGAAGCGCGCGGCCTGCTCGACTCGACATTGCTGGTGGTCATGGGAGACATGGGCCGCACGCCGAGAGTCAACGCCAAGGCCGGACGAGACCACTGGCCCCGGTGCGGCTTCTGCCTCCTGGCCGGAGCTGGTCTAAAGGCCGGCATCGTCCACGGCACCAGCGACCGGCAAGGAGCCTACCCCAACGATCATCCCGTATCGCCGGGCGACATCGTGGCCAGCATCTACCATCTTGTCGGCGTTGATCCTGAGATGACGGCGCCGGACCTGACCGGCCGACCGATCTCGATCGCGCACGGAGGGCAGCCAATCTGGGACGTGATTGCCGCAAATCAGCGCTAGGCTAGGGCGTTTTGACAATAGCTGGTGAACGTAGGCAAGAGACTGGGTAACGTGGGGCAGGTCGCCGACCTGCCAAAGCCGCTGATGGCAGGTTGGCAACCTGCCCCACGAAGAGAATCGCCGAAATCTGGTTCACCATTCCTCCTTGCTTACCCAGGAATTGTCAACACGCCCTAGTGCTGGAGTCAAAAAAGGATTCTGAGTTTGGCAACTCAACCGCGCCGTGAAAGCCGTGGTTCGTGTGTGGTACTCGGAATTAACCTGCATTTCCGCTGTCACCCCTGCCACCTCCCAGACTTCTCGGGTTGCGAAGATTGTTGCGGGCGTTGCGGGCGACATTCCCCTTGGAAACCACTTTCGCGCTGCGTTACACTGAAAGGACGCTGCGCAGCCGGCGGGAAGGTCGAGTGATCGGAAAGGCATGGCCTGGCAGTGTTAAGATAGATCGGGTGGATCGTCCTATGAGTGCGAGAAAGGCCGGCCCCAAGACAGCAGCAAAACCGATCGCGGGCAAGTTGAAGTCAGCCGGCAGGGAACGAGCGGCCATGAAGAAAAGCCCGCCACTGCCGGACCCGCGCAGCGCGGAGTTTGAGGAGTTGTATCAACGCCACAGCCGGGAAATCTGGGCCCTGGCCTATGCTCGCTGGATGAATGCCGACGTGGCCCTGGACATCATGCAGGAAGCTTATCTGCGGCTATGGCGCCAGTGGCAGGACGGCGGAGGTAGCGAGATCGTCAACCCGAGGGCCTGGTTGTTGCGGGTGGCCCGGAACCTGGCGGAGGATTTCGCCAAGAGTTCTTTCCGCCGCAACGGTACGCAACCCCCCCAGACCATGAACGCCGTCCGCGGCCGCGATGGGTTGCCGCTGGACCGCATGGAACGCGAAGAGACTTTTGGGCAGCTACGCTCCGAAATGGAAAAGCTGGCCCCGCCCGACCGAGAGATTTTGACCCTGCGCTACGCCCTGGACTACAATGCCACCGAGATAGCGGACATACTGGAAATCAATGCGACGGCCGTACACATGCGGCTGTCCCGCGCTCGCCAGCGTCTGGCGGAGCGGCTGACGGCACAAGGTGTGGTGAACTTGCCATGAACGACTTGCACTCTCCCACGACAACCCGCTGGTCGGACGACCACATGGATGACCTGCTGCGCGGCTTCTTCCGTGCTGAGATGCCCGACCCATGGCCGGCGATGACCGCCCCGGAGCCGGCGAAACTCAAGATGCCGCACGGCCCCCGGTTGGTTCAGGCGAGGCAACATTGGTTCCGGCTCGGCGCCCGGTTCGCCCTCGCTGCTTCCATTGGCTTCATTATCGTCGCCTATCTGGCCCTGGCCCGCAACTTCCCGCAGGTAAGCAGCGAGCGGCCCGGTGTGTCGCCCGAGACGAAGAATGTTGGTCACAAGCAACCGCGACGCGTCAAGACGTCGCGCGGCCAGGATGCACTGCTGTGGGAGGAACACCGCGACGGCGACCGCATCTTGCTGAAGCTGCAAATGATCGATCTACCCAAGGGTCAGCGTTGATCGAAAGCCATCCCATGCATCGCGTCATTGCCGTCATCGCGACAGGCTTTGTTTTGCTGCCGTGCGTCGCGCTCGCTCAGAATGCTCCGCAAGACAAGTCAGCGCGGCAGGCGGCGCCAACCTTTGGCTTGAAACTGGCGTCGGTTCCAGACGTGGTCTATGCCCAGGTCCCTGCATTGAGGGAAGGCCGCGGCTTGCTTGTGCTACAGGTTGTGCCCGATTCTCCCGCCGATCGCGCCGGTCTTTCGCGCCACGACATCCTGCTTTCATGTGACGATGACGAGTTGCACAAGCCCGAGCAGCTGGATCTGCGCATCCTTGCCGAGCAGCACAAGCATTCGCCACTGAGGCTGCGCGTTCTCCGTTCCGGCAAGGAGTTGACGCTGCGGATGTCGCCGACGCTCTTGCTGGTTTCCGGTCCCACCGCGACGCTCAAGCCGGGCGGACCGCCCGCAGTCAACGTCGATGCCAAGCGCCTCGAGAACGATCGTCTCAGCGTCACCTTCACGTATTATTCCAACGGTTCGGCCAAGCTGGAACGCATCACTTGCGCAGGCTCTGTGGACGAGATCAAATCACAAGTCAAGGACCTGGCTCGCGACAAGCGCATGTCCGCCGGAGTGCTGGACCTCGCCGACGTGGCCCTCGAACGGCTGCGCGTCCTCAATTCACCGACAAAGAAGTAAATGCAGTCTGGTAGCGGGACTCGAACGAGTTCGACAGCCGGCGTCTGGTCGCTGTCAGAGGCTTAGCGGCGCTCACGCAGGTACCGCTCGGTTTCAACGAGGGCCACGGAGACGGCCTCTGCTTCGGTGGCGGCGGCGCCTTCTACCTGGTGGACACGGCTACCCTGTAGACAGAGCAGGAAAGTGACGCTGACAGCGCCGGCCGGGGTGTGATCGACGCGAAAACTCTTCACCCCCATGGTTTCCAGGCGGGGACGGATCGCCGCCCAGTCCGCGCCGGGTTGCGACTGGCTCGAAGCTGCAACGCCAAGTTCTTCCGGTGATGGCATGACCAGGGGACGCGGCCCAGGCTCGATCGCGTCGTCAGCGGCCTGCATTCGAAAACGCGGCGCCGGCGTCTGTGGCGAGGACGCGGGTGCGTTGCGGCACGGCAATCCGCTGGCCATTTCGGCCAGGACCGGCGGCCGCGGCGGCGGCGAAGCTTGCCTGGGGGATGTCAAGATCCGCGGCTTGGGCGGCTGATTCCAGCCAGGCGGCGGCATCGATCCACTCGCAAACATTGGCTGACCCGGCATCGCCTGACCGGGCATCAGCTGGCCAGGCATCGTCGGACCGGGCATTGGCTGACCGGGCATCAACGTCATTGCTGGCATCATCATCGGCGGACCGCCGAACATCGGGCCGCAGCCCGCGGGTCCTCAGCCGGCCTCTAACCAGCCGGGAAAGCCGGCGATGCCGACCAGTGCGCTTGCCAGAACGAGGAATGACCAAACCTGCCGCCGCGCTTCCTTGCGCATCTGTTAGGCTCCTTCACCAGCCACTGGACCGAATGCCCAGTGGACAACCGAGCCGATAGCATCCGTCTCGTTGCTAAACAAGGGCAGTTCTTCACTCCAGGCGCTTGGCACAAATTACAACGAGTTTGCACTCATTACAATCGGTCAACGGTCCGCAGCTTGGTGCTCGTCGCTTAACGGCATGGATTTGCAAACGATTGGCTGTCCGAGCGAAATTGGGCCATGATCCAATTCCGGAGATTTCCGACGGCGGTCGTGCGCGTGAGGGCATGACGTCTGCATCTGACTCGTCCGGCCTGGCTCTTCAAATTCGATACGATGTCGCATTCGGCGTGCAAACTCTAACCCCAGGCTTTCACTGTGAGGAGAAGATCGGCAGGCAGCGCCGCCATTATCCTTGTCGGCAATTGCGCCAAGCGATGGCCGCGACAGCAGCGGCTCGTAACTTCTCGACGCCGAGCCTATTTCTTAGGCCTCAACTTGAGCGGCGCAAAGGAATCGAAGACGTCGCCGATCACGCGGTCGGCTAGCCGCAGCGATTCCGAGACAAGGACCGCTTCAGCCCCGGGGCCGGAATCGGAGTAAGTGGGTTCGTAGCCGCCTTCCTTGTGGGCCTGAGCGGTGCAGATGTAGCCAATATTGCCGTTGGCGTAGCCAACGACGATCGGGATAGCTCGATCGGCGATCGCCTTTTCCAGCCGGAACCCATACTCGACCATTGGTTCGCCGGGCAGGGTCAGAAACAGGTATGGGCCGACCTTGAGCGCCTGAAGTTCGCAGCGAACGGCCTTGCCGGCCTTGGCCGCCGGAACCTCAATTTCACGAATGGCGCAACGGATCGGATAGACAGTCGGACGCTTGGCAAGTTCTTCGCGTACCGCGCTGCGGTCGGCGGCGCGGACCACTGCGCAGCCCAGGCCACGGCCGATGGCGCGCATGTCGGCTTCGTCGCCGCATCGATAGGGAAAACCGGGCAGGTTTGGCCTGATGTCGCCGGCGCAGCCCTGGAGAAACAGCGCCCTCGTTCGTTCGCCATAAACCTTCTCGACGAACCCTTTGGCCTCGCCTGGAAAATCGGCGCTCATTTTCGGATAGCCGTTGGGATAGGGCGGCGACCACTTGTCGCCCCAGGTCAGCACGCATGGATGGCAGACCGCGTGCATCAGGACTGCGACGGGGTCCAGGCTGCGGCCATCGTCGAAGCGCAATACCTTCACACGACGATCGCAGGGACCAGCGGGATTCAGCCGAACCACCGAGCGGCCCTCGACCATCTTGCGGCGGTTGATGTTGAAATCGATCCGATCCTCGGCATAGCCGATGTTGACGACTTGCATCTTCTTCGCGGCTTCGGTCACCGCGGCCGACACGTCCTTGACAACCTTGCGACTCCAGGCGGGTTCGGACTCCCACTTGGGACCGGAATGGTTGTGGGAGGCGGCCACCATGATGTTCTGAAGTGGCGTGCCAGAAGCGTTGGCGACGGCCTCCCGGAACCCGGCCACAACCGCTGAACTGCTGGCGATCAGATCATGAGTCACCAGCGCGGCCTTGGTCTTGCCGTCGTCGAGCAGCATGATCACCGCATGCAGTCGATCGCGAAATCCCTTCGTCGGTCGCACGTGTCCGGTCACGGCCGTCCCGTCAGGAGGCGAGATGTCCACCTTGGCCACCGCAACCTTCAGATTCGAGTCCACCTTGAACGAAACACTGTCGGGGCCGTCGCCATTGCTGGTGGACACGAAAGCCAGGAACAACAGGGCTGCGACGCCCGCCCTGGTGGACGCGTGAAAGGAAGGAAGCTTGTTCATCACGGGTATTCTCGGCGTGTGGTATTGCATGAAAGTATGAATTCACTCGGGAATCGCGGCGCAAAAGCGTTGTCGGGCTGGCCCTGGTTACTTCCCACGGAATCCGCGTCCTTCGTTCCGCCACCAACGGAGTTCGTTGGCCCCTCGTTCGGCGGTGGCCGCGATATCGACCTTGCCATCCTTGTTCAGATCGACGGCGAGCACCTGGTTGGCATTGGGCCAGTTGTCTTTCAGGACGCGCATCGGCCAGTGTTTCTGGGGGCCGTGGGGGTTTCGGAACCAGACGAGGCGACCACCCGAGCCCCAAGCAGTGGCAATCACGTCGCGTTTTCCGTCGCCATCCACATCGGCGGCGACGGCATCGAAGGCGTTGGGCAGCGGTCCAACCACGTGCTTCTTCCATTGCAACCCTTTACCGGACTTGCCAACGTTTTCGTACCAAACCACCTGCTGCTTCTCTTTCGGAGCGAACCCGTCGCGCATGCCGAAGGCCATGACCACATCGGCATCGCCGTCTCCATCCATGTCGACCGCGTGACCGTGAACAGGGGCGGGCGATTGATCGTCGATAATGTGCTTTTTCCATACCGGCTGGCTGCCAGGCTTGCCAGTATTCCCGTACCAGACGACGAGGGAAGCCCCGGTTGCCGTGCCGAGCAAATCCGGTCGACCGTCGCCATTGAAATCGGCAACGCGAATGGTGCGTGTTTCGCTCAACTTGTCCTCGATGACCTGGGCGGGCCAGTCCTTCGCGATACCGTCTTTTCCAGGATTGCGGTAGCAGACGAAGCGATTGCCGCGCGTCCAGCTCGAAGCGGCCACGTCGAGCTTGCCGTCACCATCGAAATCTCCGAGCGCCACGTCATAGGCCCCCGGCAACCCACCTGTGACGATCACGTGACGCTGCCACGATTCGGTGGCCGGCTTGCCCGGATTGCGAAACCAAACCAGGCTGCCCGCCCGATTCAGGACGACGACCACATCCGGATGCCCGTCGCCATCAATATCGCCGATGGCGAGCCGTTCGAACCAGCCCGCCTCGTCTTTCGCGATGATGTGTTTTGTGAACTTTCCCTTGCCGTCATTCTCGAACCACAGAAGTGTGCCATTGTCTTTCTTCGGGGTCTTGTCGTCGGTCGTGTCCGAGCTGACGAGATCGAGATCACCATCGCCATCAAGGTCGGCAGCAGCAATTCCGTAGGCGTAGCCATACTTGTCCCGGATCAGCAATTCGCTGAAGCGAACAGGGGCGTCCTCATCCTTCCCGCCCGGTGCCGCCGACTCTGGCCTGCTCAAGGCCAGGACCGCAGTTATCACAGGAAGCAAACAGGCAACGGATGTGCGTTGACGAGTGTTCACGGATTTGATCCTCGGAGCAAGAGCAACGAATCGCCTTGGAATCAGTGCCAGGCGTGCCAGGCCCATTTTATTTCAGTCGCATGAGCTTGATTTCTTGTTTCGTGGCCGAGCGCACGATGAAACCGGACACGGTCTCGCGCCTGTACCCGTCAGCCATCACGACAATCTGGTGCGGCGTGATGTCGGTAAAAACGCCGCCTTTCTTCAGGATACCCTCGGTCACCTCCAGGCGTGCGAGGCCGATGCTGGACGTCGTCTGCGTGGAGGGCTTGTCAGCGTGCCTTTCGCTGGCAGCCGACACGGACGCTCCTCTGACGGGTTTGCCAGTTCGCGCATCGGTCACGTGCACGGTCAGCGTATGTTTCCACATGATTTGCGAATCCTTGGTGGTGCCCTTGCTGAAGCCGATGCGTTTCCTGTCGAAGTTACAATCGATCACGGAACAGGTGGGCTGGAACTCGGTCCAGAGATCCTCCGGTCCCTTGGTGGAGATCGAGCAGCGTCGGAGTACGACGTTCGAAGTTCCCAGGAGCGCGATGGGCCCGGTGCCGCGGAAATCGCAGCCTTCGAACGTGTTCGGACCCGCCGCCCAGCTGGTGATGGCCCCATCCCCTCCAAAGATATCCGTATTCTCGATCCGGTTGTCACGGCACTGCGACGTCAAGTATAGCTGTGACCAGTAGCAGCCATGGATGCGATTGTTCCGGACGATATTCCCGGTGGATTTGGGACCGGCAATGGCCATGCCGTCGGGTGAATTGCGGACCTCGTTGTCTAGCAAAAGGTTGTCCGCGCTGTTGGCAACCCCGAAGCCGAGGTAATTCACGCCATTCACCCGATTTCCCAGGATCAAGTTGCACGACGATTCGTTGGTGAGGCTGATGCCGTAACCCTCCGTGGAGCGAGGCTTGCCGCTGATGCTTTCAATAGTGTTGGCCTGGGCAGTGTTGGCTCCGGATTCCAGGAACACGATCCCATAGCGACGACAATCCTTGATGGTGTTTTCGCGGATCACACAACAATCACTTCCCTCTACCCAGACGGCGCCGGCCTGGTCTACGGGCGTCTTTCCTTGCGCTGGGTGGCCGCACTTCGTAATCTGGCAGCGCTCGACGGTCGCGTCGCGGACGCCCAGCAAGCGAACCCCCGTAGCCTCACAAGACGATATCGCGCATTGTCTGATGTGGTGTGGCTCTCGGGCGTCGCCAAGCAGGGTAATGCCGTTCACGGCGCCCGTCAGCCGGCAGTTGATCAGACGAGAGCCGCGGGGTCGCTCGCTATCTTTCTCAGTAGCGCGTGCATGAACGGAGATACCGGTCCAGGACTTTTCCTCACGGTTCGCACCAAGGCAGATCGGCTCTTTGTCGCTTCCCAGTGCCAGGAGTTGCCCTTCCACGACGATCCCGGTGCCCGGGGCGAAGGCTACATTTGTTCCAGCACGAAGCGTGAGGGTCAATGGTTCGGGGATGATCACATCTCCGGTGACCAGGATCTGTCCTGACCAGGTTGCGGATTCGGTGATCTTTCCACTGACCTTTCTCGGGCCGGTCTGGCCCCGAAAGTCACCGGCATAGCAAACTAGAAGCGCGAAGGTCGGCAGTGTCGAGAACAGGCCAAGTCTTGTGAATACCATAGCAGCCGTCTCCCCTTTGCCGGCTCACGAGCACCTGTCTCGGCACTCATGCCAATAACTCGTGGACGATACGCGCGCCGGTAACCTCCGGATCGGTCAGCCGCTCGGGGCGCCCGTTGTGCAAAAAGCTGAGCCGCGTGTGGTCGATGCCAAGCTGATGAAGAATCGTCGCGTGCAGGTCATGAACGCTGACTCGATTCTCGAGCGCTCTGTAACCAAAATCATCCGTGCTGCCGTGAATACAGCCTCCCTTGAATCCGCCTCCTGCCATTAACAAGCTGAACGCATGCCGGTTATGGTCCCGGCCGTCGGCCCCCTCGGTGATGGGAAGTCGGCCGAACTCTCCCGTCCACATGACGATCACGTCATCGAGCAGACCGCGCTGTTTCAAGTCTCGAAGGAGTGCGGCGCTCGGCTGGTCTACGTGGCCGCAGATCGTTTTCAACCCGTCGCGCAGATTGCCGTGGTTATCCCAGGGTTGAAAAGACGGGCTGAGCGGCGGAAAGACCTGGACAAAGCGAACGCCGGATTCCACGAGGCGACGCGCCATGAGACAACGTGCCCCGTAACCGGCGGTCGCTGGATTGTTCAGTCCGTAGAGCGTGCGCGTCGCCGACGATTCACGGGACAAATCGAGCACATCGGTTGCCGACAGTTGCATGCGGGCAGCGAGCTCAAAGTTTTGCACGCGAGCTTCCAGCTCGCTTTCGCGCGGATGCTCTTCCAGGTGCATGGCGTTCAATTGAGACAGCAAGTCCTGGGAACGTGCTTGTGCTTCGCGAGGCCGTGGCCGCGACGGCCGCAGATGGAGGACCGGGGTCCCCGTCGCGCTGAACTCCGTCCCTTGATAGACGGCTGGCAGCCAGCCGCTGGACCATACCATCCGGCCTGAGGTGTTGTAACCGGCCGGATCGCGCAGCACGATATAGGCGGGCAGATCCTGGTTTTCGGTCCCCAGGGCGTAACCGATCCACGAGCCCATCGCAGGCCGACCAAAAAACGTCTTGCCCGCCTGCATCATGTTGATGGCGAACGGATGATTGTTATTCTCGGTGTGCATCGAGCGCACGAGGCACAAATCATCGGCGACCGAAGCGAGCTGAGGTAGCAGTTCCGACAATTCCATGCCGGCCTGGCCGTGCTTGGCAAATCGGAACGGCGAACCCATCAGCACGTTTCTGTTGCCGAGCTGAAACGTCTCCACCTGTTCCGGATGCGGCTGACCATGGCGTTTGCTCAGTTCCGGCTTGGGATCGAACAGGTCCATCTGTGAAGGACCGCCGTTCTGGAATAGCTGAATCACTGCCTTGGCCTTGGCCGTTAAATGCCCTGGCCGCGACGCAAGTGGCCTGGAGCTTGGGCGAGTGGTTACGCTTTCCTTGCCTAGCAAGCCCGCCTGTTCCAGCAACCCAGCCAGGGCCAGCGTGCCAAAGCCGTTGCCGAAGGTTCGCAACAGTTCACGCCGTGACAGCGGCATGTCGCTCATCGGATCACTCCACGTAGAGGAATTCGTTGGTCGAAACGAGCATGTGGCACAAGTCTGCCAGTGCGCGTCGGATCGCTTGTTCCCGAGTCTTGTTGTCGGCAGCATAGGTCCGTGTCTGGTCAGCCAGGAAGCCATCGCACCTGGACAGTTCCGCGTCTCGCGGCGGCCGGCTCAACGCCGCTTGAAAACTCTCTCGAACCTGCGCCCTCAGCTTCATCCCCGCGGTGGAAAGGACTCGAGACGCCAGGCGTTCGGACTGAGCGAAAAGGAATTCGCTGTTCAGCAGCGTCAGAGATTGGAGCACTGTTGCCGAACTGCTGCGCTGCGTGCAATTGACCGGCATGATTGGCGCGTCGAAGATTTCCAGGAATTTCAGCGGATAGACTCGCCGCGCGAACAAGTAAATACTTCGACGCTGTGAGCCGGTGGCAGACGTCTTCACCTCCGACGCGCCATCGACAGGAGTAGTCAGTTCGACCGGCGGCCCTCCCATCTGTCGATCCAGTGTTCCCGAAATGGTCAAGATTGAATCGCGTATGACTTCCGCTTCCAGGCGCCGCAGGTTCATTCGCCACAACAGGGAATTGTCGGGATCGATGCGCTCGCCGACCGAAGTCTTTGCCTCCGCTGGCGGGCGCCGCGACGATTGACGATACGCACTGGATGACATGATCTGCCGGTGCAGGCGTTTGATGCTCCAGCCGTTTTCGGCAAAGTCCACGGCAAGCCAATCGAGTAATTCGGGATGGGTGGGCAGGCTTCCCGAACGACCGAAATTTCCGAGAGTAGCGACAATGCCGCGGCCGAAGTGATGGTGCCAGACTCGATTGACGAGTACGCGCGCCGTCAGTGGATGATCGCTGCGCGTCAGCCAGCGTGCCAGGGCCAGACGCCGTCCGCTGGAGTCACCCGCTGCAGAGGCGGCCTTGAATGGGGTTGTCCCTGCGGGTTGAAGGATTTCTGGAAAACCGGGCTGGATTAGCACTCCGGGAGCGTTGACGTTTCCGCGCCGCATCAGGCGAGAGGCCGGCGGCCTGCCAACGTCCCACAGCGCCTGGACCTTTCCATAGGATCGCCGCTTCGCCTGGAGCATGCCCATCCTGGTTTTCAAGTCCGCGATGCCGGCGACGTCCTTCGCTTTATCGGCGACCTTGAGCAACGCCTGCAGTGCGCTGACCTGTTTATCAAGTTGTGCGTTCTGTTGGTCGATCGTCGCGCGTTCGAGCGGAGCAACGTCCGCCAGAAAACGTTCCTGCGGCCGCTTCCAGGCGAAGACGTTGAACGCCGGTTCAAAACAGGCCATCAGGCGATAATAGTCGCGTTGCGGCAGTGGATCGTACTTGTGATTGTGACAGCGGCAACAATCCATGGTTAGCCCAAGCACTGACGTGGAGAACGTCTCCATGACTCCGAACAGAACGTCGTATCGTTTGTCGATCCCATATTGCGGTTCGCTGGTGTGGTCCTCGACGGAACGAAGATAGCCGGTGGCGGAAAGGAGGTCCAGCGTCTCGGTCGTGAACTTGGCGGCGCGTCGCCAATCCACCAGTTCGTCTCCCGCCAGCTGCTCAATCAAGAAACGATCGTAGGGCTTGTCTTCATTGAACGCGCGAACGACATAATCCCGATAGCGCCAGATGCCATCGTTAGGATAGATCGTGGCCAGATCGCCGTCGAAGAGCCGATTATCGACATAGCCGGCAGCATCGAGCCAGTGGCGACCCCATCGCTCGCCGTAGTGGCTCGAAGCCAGTAGTTCATCGATCAGTCGCTCATAAGCATCCTTGCGACCATCGTCGAGAAACGCCCTGACGGCCTTTGGCGATGGAGGCAAGCCGACAAGGTCGAAGTAGGCCCGACGTATAAGAGTGTGGCGATCCGCTTCCGCGGAAAAAGTCATTCCCTTCGACTCCAGACGCGCGAGCAAGAAAGCATCGACTGGGGTGCGAACTCGATCGGCCGACTTGACGACTGGAACCCTGGGTTTCCTGGGCGGCTGGAACGACCAGAACAGGCGATCCTTGTCGCTCACCTGTCCCCGCGGCGGCAAGGCGACGAGCTTTTCTTTCGCATGTGCGCCCGCCTTCACCCAGTCGCGGATCCGCAACAATTCCGCGGGTGACAGCTTGTTCTTCTTGCCAGGCGGCATCTGGCCACGCTCCAGGATATCGACGAGCAAACTGCTTCCGGGATCGCCGCGAACGAGCGTGGACAGCGTCCGAAGATCCAACTTTGCTTCCTGACGGTCGCCCCCGTGACAGTCGTGGCAGTGCTTGGCGAGGATCGGCAAGATGTCCTTCTCGAACGACGGAGGCGGTGACTCCTCGCTGCCCAAGGTCCGTGTGGTGTGCCTGCCAAGAACAAGCAGGGCATAACACAAGATCATGCTTGTTGCGACCATGAATCGTCGCGAGATCATGCGTTTCATGGTGTGTTCCAGTGGATTCTTGGACGGCCTCGTTGATTGTACTCGTTGAATTGCCTAAACCCAACAAAGTTGCGGAATCCGGTCCGGCGTGCATTCAGCGAGGAGCCAAGATGTGGTTGCCTAAGAAACTTGTGACTGGGCTGGCGATTCTCTCGATAGGTCTTCCAGTACAGGCACAACCTCGGCAGGCGCCGCCCGGGATGTTCCGGGATCTGGATGACGAGATCGTGGGCAACGCGATTCTCATCAGCGGCAAGCAACTTTTCATCGATGATCATGTGATCGAGGAGTTGAAGGGGGCGACAAGGGTCCTGAATCAACCGGTCAAACATTCCAGGAATCCGCTGCTGAAGCGAGACCAGCCGTGGGAGACGTCCGGACCTGGATATGGAACCGTGCTCTACGATGCCGAGAATCGCTTGTTCAAGATGTGGTACGAAAACTGGGACCAGAACGAGGCTTCCAGCGCTCGGCTGCTGTATGCGACGTCGAAGAACGGACTGGACTGGGAAAAGCCGTTCGTGGACGAAGAGAGGAAAACAAATCTGGTTCGCCGGCCAGACATCAAGGGCTTCCAGGCGTGCGGCATCTTTCGAGACCCGGTGGAGCGTGATCCGGCAAGGCGTTACAAGATGCTTTTCAGTTGCAATCCGGATGGGACGGCAACGTCGTGGACAACAGCCGCCGCATTTTCAGCAGACGGCATCAAGTGGACCGCCAACTCGGAATCGCAATTGATCCCATTCAGCGATGCGCAGAGTTGTCCGCTCTGGGATGCGCGGCGCGGGCGGTACGTAGCAATCCTGCGTTTCGGTCCGCCAAATACGCGCATCATCAGCCGGACGGAGAGTACGGATTTCCTTCACTGGTCGCCAAAGGTCACGGTGCTGCGACGCACGAAAATGGACGAGCCCATGGCCACGCAGTTCTATCAAATGTCGCCACTTCTCTACGGCGATATTTTTCTGGGGCTGCTTTCCGCCTATCACAATGAGACGCTCAAGCCTTTGCCGCCGGATCAGCCGTGGACGGACCGCAAGAACCTCCATCTGGTATTCAGTCGCAACGGAGTAACATGGCAGCGCGTAGGAAAGAATGGAGCGATACCGCCGCGCGACCTTGAGCAGGACCGGGACTGGCAGCGAATCGCGCAAGACGCGGTTTTCTTGCCGTACGGTACGAAGGACAAGGATTGGGACTGGGGGACGGTGGCGCCCTACTTCATGCCCGAACCCATCTTCGTCGGCGACGAGATCTGGTTTTACTACGTGGGCCAGAAGGGTCGCAACTGGTGGAACTACACTGGGGATCCGCCCAAACTCGACAAGCAAGCTCGTGAGCCACTCCGAGGCGTCGGTCTGGCGACCCTCCGCCGCGACGGCTTTGTCTCCGTCGAAACCCAGAAGAACGGGACTCTAACCACCAAGCCTCTTGTGTTTCTCGGTGATACTCTGGTCGTGAATGCGAATGCGAAAGGTGGTTCGCTCGTTGTGGAAGCGATCGACGACAAGGGCAAGTCGATCCCGGGTTTTTCCAGTACCGATTGCAAACCCATCACGACGGACGGCATCCGTCATGTCGTGACCTGGAAAGGAAAAACAAATTGCCACTTGTTACAGGCTCGGCCCATCAGGCTTCGCTTCCATCTGACGAATGCCAAGTTGTATTCGTTCGAACCGGCGATCCGCCACAAGCATTACCTTCAGTCGTATGACTGAAACAATACGAAGGCTGGCGGTCATGCCAGAACCTCCGACGATGTTCCGCGTTTCTCCAATCGTCAACCACTCTGGAGGTGTGCCAAAATGAATCGCGGGAAATGCTGGTTCTTCTCCTTTTTGCTGGGACCCTGCTTGTTAATAGCAATATGTGGATCCCAACTTCAAGATCGCAAAGACAAAGCTCAGCTTCCCGTCAAGACAGACTTCACTCCGCCGTTGATTCGCGTGCCGAGCGGCTACGTCGTCGAACTAGTAGCTGGGCCGCCGCTCGTGAAGTATCCCATGATGGCCTGCCTCGATGAACGAGGTCGGCTATTCATTGCGGAGAGCGACGGCCAGAACCTCGGCAAGGACGCTCTTCTCAAACAGCAGCCAAGGTTTGTCCGGATGCTTGAGGATACCGACGGCGACGGAAAGTACGACAAGAGCACGATCTTTTCCGACAAGATGGTCATGCCTGAAGGTGCTCTGTGGCACAAGGAAGCCCTCTACATCATGTCGGCCCCCTATCTCTGGCGCCTGAAGGACACCAACGGGGACGGCGTGGCCGACCAAAGAGACCAACTCGTCGGCCAGATGGACTTCATCGGCAACGCCAACCAGCATGGCCCGTACTTGTCGCCAGACGGACGGCTCATCTTCACCGGCGGCACATTCGGCTATGACCTCGTCGGCAAAGATGGCAAGCGGGCTGGTAAGGGAAACTGGGCCGGCGTCTTCTCCTGCCGCACGGATGGTAGCGATGTTCGCATTGAGTGCCACGCCGGTATCAACCCCGTGGAAGTGGTTTTCAGCCCCGAAGGAGACATGCTTGGTACATGTGCCATCTTTGATCGAAACGGCGGGCGGCACGACGCGCTGGTGCACTGGATCCATGGGGGGTCGTATGCCGAGCGATTGCGGGAGCCCACGCTAAAGCAGACAGCTGTTTACTTGCCTGCTGTGAAACGCTGGGGGCAGGTGGCTCCGTCCGGACTGGTTCGATATCGGGGGCAGCATCTTGGTGAAGGCTTCCGCGACAACCTCTTCGCGTGCATGTTCAATGCACATTCCGTCGTTCGCATCAAATTACAGCGCGATGGAGCGACGTTCCGGGCCGAAGACGAAGTCTTTCTCGAATCTCCGAGCATCCATTTTCATCCGGCAGATGTTCTCGAAGATGCCGACGGCAGCCTGCTTGTCGTCGATACTGGTGGCTGGCTGACCATGGGCTGTCCTTCTTCGACGATTGCCAAACAAGAGATCTGCGGAGCGATCTATCGCGTGAGGAAAGAGGCCGGGTCGAAACCCTCCGACCCGCGTGGACTCAAGCTGAAGTGGACAACAGCGGACGTCGCCGACCTTGTAGAGCGTCTCGACGACCCCCGGCCCGCTGTGAGGGATCGGGCAGTTGCGGCATTGGCCGAACACTCGGACCGGGCAGTATCCGCACTCAGCAGACCGCTCCGATCGCCAAGCACTGCCCGCCTTCGCAGGAACGCTGTTTGGACCCTGGCACGGATTGGAACCCCGGAAGCGCGGACGCAGATGTCCAAAGCCCTTACCGATCGAGACGCGGGTGTGCGGCAGGCAGCGGCCTGCGGACTGGGCAACCTGCGTGAATCAGGTGCGGTCGACGCGCTCAACAAGTTGGTCGTGAACGATTTGCCTCACGTACGCAGAGAATCCGCCACCGCCCTCGGGTTGATCGGCAACGCGAAGGCCGTGCCAGCGCTGTTGCAATCTCTCCGAACCGGACGAGAGGAGTTTCTGGAGCACGCGCTGATTTATGCACTTATCGAGATCAATGATTCCGTGGCCACCAAAGCCGGCCTCGCTGACGCGGCACCTCACGTGCGTCGGGCGGCGCTGATTGCTCTCGACCAGATGCCGGATGGCGGGCTGACCCGCGAGATGGTTGCGCCGCTACTTGCCACGACCGACTCTGCACTTCAACGCGCAGCCCTTGCCGTGGTCTCGAAGCGTGCGGGCTGGGCGAATGAAAGCGTTGACCTGCTCAAGAAGTGGTTGCAGGATCAGCGGCGGGATCCGACACGAGACGCGCTGATCGCCGGCGCGGTGCTGGCGTTTCCACGCAACGCCAAGGTCCAGTCCCTGGTGGCAGAATCTCTGTCTCATTCCAGGTCCTCGCGGGCCATTGTGCTCTTGCTCCTGGAGACGATCGCCCGCTGTGACATCGACGTACTCCCGGTGTCCTGGGTCGATGCCTTGACCAAGCTTCTGGCCACTCCGGACGGGCAGGTCCGGCGCCAGACCGTAGCGACCATCGCAGCCCATGACGCAGGTCAGTTCGATAAGTCGCTGCTCGTTATCGCGGGCGACTCCCGGCAAGAAAGCAAGTTGCGTGTGGAAGCCTTGGCCGTCATGACGCGAAGAGGTGCACGACTCGATGAAGACAGCTTCAAGCTGCTCATCGAACAGATCAAGCCAGACGTTGCACCCCTTGTTCGGCTGGCAGCCGCAGACGCACTGGGCAAGGCGGCGCTGAACGACAAACAACTCACCCGGTTGCCAGACCTTGTTCAACGAGCAGGGCCACTGGAACTGACGCCGTTGCTGCGCGCCTTCGAGAAGGCGGCTCGAAACAAGCGAGGTTCAATTGAGTTGGGCTTGCGACTCGTCGAGGCCTTGTCGGAATCACCGGGTGTAAAGGCCATCTCGACTGCCCGGATTCGCTCGGTTATCAGCCTGTACCCTGCAGAGGTGCGCCAGGCAGGGAAGAAACTGGCAAGGCCGGCCGACAACGACCGCGAGCAACAGCGTCGGCTAGATGAGATAGTGTCCAAGGCCGGCAAGGGAGACGTCGAACGCGGCCGGCAAGTTTTCTTTAGCAACCGATCCGCATGTTCCACGTGTCACCGCATTGGCAACAACGGCAGCCTCATTGGACCAGACCTATCCAGGATTGGCCAGGTGCGGACGATTAGCGACATCGCCGAGGCGATCATGTTCCCAAGCGCCAGTCTGGCCAACGGTTATGAAAGCTACAGCATCGTCACGCGTGCCGGCCAGACGCACACTGGATTGATACGCCGCGAGATGGCCGACGCAATCCATCTGTTGACGACCGACCGAACCGAGGTCCGAATACCTCGTTCGCAGGTCGAGGAGATGATGCCCAGTAGCATCTCCGTGATGCCCGAGGGACTGGAAAAGGTGCTCACTGAAAGGCAACTATGCGACCTGATCGTTTTCCTCCATTCTCTGAAGTAAGTCTCGACCGAGAGAGATACGCGTATGGATCAAGGTGAACCTTCGATGAGCAATCCCGATCGATGTGCACCTGTGCCCATTCAGTGGCGATTCAAGGTGATGGCTCGTCTGCTGTGCGAGCTGCGCAAACACGATTTTCGCGCGGCACGGACATGGATCGACACGATGTATCCGCGTGTCTCCGTGGTTACGCGACTGATTCGATTCGTATGCTGGTCGCTACGCCAGATGTGGTGCGACATCCCGGCGGCGCTGCGCTGTGCGACTTTTGCCCGGCCTGTGTCGCGCACCCCTGTGTGGCTCGCCGACGGTAATCCACTGGAGAATCATCCCTGGAGCCGAGATGCTGATGCGACGTTACCCCAGCGAGCAGACGTCGTGGTCATCGGCGCCGGTTTCACTGGCGGAGCACTTGCCTATCACTGGTCCAAGCGAGCCACCACGGATTCGTCGCGAAAGATGGTGATTGTGGAGATGGGGGAGGCAGCCAGCGGTTCCTCTGGTCGAAACGAAGGCCTCGTGGTCATGGGGCGCTACTGCCACATGGTATTCAAGACGGTGCTCGACTACTTAGGGCGATTGCGCGCGCATTGGCCAGATACTCTCCGGCGACAACTCGCGCGCCAGTTCGCGGTCGTCTACTGCAAGGCGGCCTACCGCAACGCAGATCTCATCGAACAGACCGTCAAGAACGAGGGTTTCGACTGCGACTATGTCCGCCAGGGCTGGATCCAGGCGCGAGATGCCGATCAACAGGCGCTGCTGGCCGAGTCGGTGCAGATGGCGCTCGACACCGGCACGACCGACTGGACCACCATCACGCCAATCGAAGTCGAACGCCGCACGGGAATGCGCGTCACTCACAACGCCGGTTTTTCTCTCGCTGCGGCATCGTTTCATCCGGCCAAGTGGGTCTGGAGTCTGTTGCAGGTCGCGCTCACATCGGCACAGGTCGAATTCTACTCACGGACCAGGGTGGCGAGGGTAGAGGACATGGGCGAGGAATACCGCATCCACACCTCACGAGGCGTGATCCTCGCCCGTCATGTCGTCAACGCGACGGAGTCGTACACGCCGCTGCTGCATCCTCAGTTTCATGACCGCATTCTCCCCACGCAGACTCAGGCCGCCTCGGGGGCAGGCGGTCCCACGGCGATGAAGCCTCATGTCGGCATCAGCGGGACGCGGGCATTCTTCGGCAAGCACGGCGGCATGGTGATGGTTGGCTCCGACGCCACACGAGTTGCCGACCACGAAGCGGGCCGCATTCAGCCTTCGCGTTTCATCACCAAGTTCTTGCTCGGCGAGATGAGGCGGTATTTCGGCGAGTACCGATATCGCGTCACCCACGAGTGGAGCGGCACCGTGAGTTACACACCCGACGAGTTTCCCATCGTCGGGCTGATGGACGACAAGCGGCAATACATCATCGCCGGCATGGCAGGGTCCGGGACCGCAGTCTCGTTCAATGCCGGTCGCTGCATCGTCAATCGCATCCTTGGCATCACGGACGAGCCGGATGACTATCCGCCCGAGTACTTCAGCCCAAAGCGTCTTCTGGACCCGGACAAGCACACCTGGCCGCAGCTGGCAGAATCGTAAACCGAAGGAGTGATGCCGATGACAGCAACCAGCAAGCGATGGATCGGCGCAGGGCTCGTCATTCTCGTCAGCGCATTGTGCATGGGAAAGAATCTCGGAGATGAGCCGCCCAAGGATTCCCGGACGCCGGCGCCGCGCGGAGAGCGGCGACTACTCTATGTCAGCGACCCCTCCAGCATCGCAAACAACTTGTTTCCCGATCCAGTCAAGGCAGACGACCTGCGCCGATGGGTGGATGAGCTGGCGGACAGCGGCGTCGATACTTTCAACCAGGAAGTCTACAACCAGTGCTGGACGACTTACTGGAATTCCAGACGGTTCGAGTACGATCCACGTCCGCAGCACAGGCGCTTTCTGTCGCTGCTGGAGAAGGGCATTCAACCACTTGCGATTCTCATCGAGCAGTGCCATAGACGCAAGCTGACCTTCATCGCCGGCTTTCGCATGAACGACAATCACGGCGGCGTCGGCAGGTTTGTGCGCGCTCATCCGGATTGGGTCTTGCGCGAGTTTCCGGAAGGCGAACTGTACAAGGCTAGCCAGCCCCTCGACTTCACTTTTGCGGGTCCGCGCGATTATGTGCATGACGTGATTGCCGAGGTTGTCTCCCGGTTCGACGTGGACGGTGTCGAGCTTTGTTTCCGTGATCACGGTTACTTTCCAGCAGGAAAAGGTCGGGAACGAGCCCACTTGATGACGGAGCTTGTACGCCGCATTCGTGCCACCCTGGATGATGCGGGCAAAGCGAAAAGGAAGAAGCTTCTGCTCGGCGCGAGGGTCTTTTCGTCGCTGGGAGAATGCCAGAACCTGGGACTGGACGTACCCACCTGGATTGCAAAGGGGGCCATCGATTATCTCTGCCCGCAGGACGTGATGTATGCTGATTTCAACATGCCTGTCGCCGAGTTCGCACGTCTGACGCGCGCTTCTAAGTGCATGCTCTATCCGGCGATCTTGCCCTGGACCAGCGCACGAGCCCGCAACCGACTGGATGGGATTCCACTGAGCACGGCAAGCTGCTGCGCCCTGGCGCACATGTATTACTGCGCGGGCGCCGACGGCGTGTCGGTTTACAATCACTTCACAACGATGTGGCATGCGCCATTCTATCCGCAGGCAGTGCGGCGTCTGAGAGTACTGGGAAATCCTGCCGCGGTCGCAGCAGGCGAGCGCCATTACATCTTCGATCCGACCTGGGGCGGGCTTGCTTACTTTGGAAAGGACCGGACCTCCACGGGGGCCGTCAAGGCGAATCGCATCTCGCTGGACCGGACCCGGAACAAGGCCCAGGGCGATTACCCCTTCTGGCTGTTCGAGGGTCTGACGCGGCGCGAGCGCGCAACGCTCCTCTTTCGTGGTTTCAACCTGCTCGGTACCGACGAACTGGAAGTGGCACTGAATGGCAATATCATTGCAGCGGACGCTCTCAAACGCGTTGGCCGCGGCCTGCCGGAGCAAGGCCGTATCGATTTCCGCAAAGGAAAAGAGCCAGCGTTCTCGACACGCTGGTTTGAGCTGAAGCCCAGCCTGATTGTTCGGGGCGAGAACAAGCTGAGCGTCGCACTCAAGAAAAGCGATCCGCAGGCTTCGGGTCCAATCGTGATCGATGAAGTCGAGGTGTTTGTGCAACCATGATAGGCTCTCTTGTTCGCGACCAGTCCTTCCACGAGCGGGGGAGATTCTTTTGACATCACTCGCCGTTCGTCGAAGGCAAGAACCGAAGGAGTGATTCACATGCATGTGATGCACAGGAGCAAGAGCTGGCTGAGAGCTGTACCCGTCATCTTGGCAATGGCAATACCATCGGCTCTTGTTCATGGCGATGACCAGTTCGCCGCAACAGGGCACAAGCGGCAAAACATTTACCACTCTCCGCAGCGACCTGGATTCACGAGTTGGGTCGGCGCCTGGTCGATGCCAGACGGCGACATCATGGTCTGTTTCACCCAGGCGACTGGGCCGACCAAGAATCGCGCTTCGGCGCCGAAAGATGTGCGGCAAAAGTTGAACTGGCCGCCGGCGGGCGCCCCGGATTACGACATGACGGGACTCGACCTGAGAAACGTCCATCTCCGCTCTTCGGACGGCGGGAAGTCCTGGAAGCAGGTCAGTGCCGACAGTTTCAAGTCGTGCATGAACGGGGTCACAGGCGAGGCCCAGACAGCCCTGTCGGACGGAACCGTGGTGCGAGGCGTATGGGGCTTCTACTTACCCTTCGATAAGGAATTACCCCGTACCGGCTACCTCCAACGGTCGAAGGACGGTACAAGGTCCTGGAGCAAGCCCGCGGTATTGCTCGACCCGAGCCGGTATTCCGCGTGGCCCCGGCGCATTCGGGTGCTGCGTGACGGTCGGCTGATTGCACTTCTGGGGGTAGCTTCCATTCCGGCCGGCACACACACACGCACTGAGTTCAGCAGGAAAGTGGTGCCGATGCTGGTCGTGTCGGCGGACAATGGCAATACCTGGAAGGGGCCAATTGCCGCGGTGCCTGAGGATCAGTCGAGCGGCTGGACCGAGGAGTTTGACGTCGCGGAGCTCGACAACGGCGATCTGCTGGCCGTCTTCCGACGAGATGGAGATTCAAGACGCTGGCAGGGCTTGCTCAAAAAGTCGGGCGCTACCTGGGTACCGCAAAAAGCAAGCATGTCGGTCCTGCCGCACTCAGGCCAACCGGAACTGCTGGCCACGCGCGAGGGGCCAATCCTGCATGTGGCCACCAGCGGCATCCATTGCACCACGGATGCTGGCAAAAACTGGAAAAAACTCGATGTGCCGGGAACGGCTTACTATCCCAGATCCGTGCAGAGCCGAAATGGCCGCATCTTCGTTTTCGGTCACCTCGGCGGGGACGACGCTTACGGCAAGGTCGATCAGTCGATCGTCATGGATACCTTTCAGTTAGCGACAAATGCCATGCCGGACGCCGACAAGAACGCCAACAAGAACGTCCCTGGTTTCGCCGTCAAGCCGGGTGTGCGACAACTCTGTCTGGACGACGTCGGCATTGAGAAGATCGACCATCTGCAACGTGTCGTCAACCAGCCGAGACGGCATCCCGCAAACCCGGTCCTCAAGGGCGAACACCCATGGGAAAAGATGTCGGCGTCGGTCTACGGCACGATGCTGTACGATGCGAACGCCAAGCTATTCCGCCTCTGGTATCTGTGCTCGCCGGCGCCGCCGAGTAGCGGCCGCAAGTGGGTCGAGGTCGGCGGTTACCGGCGCGTGACGAATTGCACTCTCCTGGCCTACGCCACATCGAAGAACGGCGTGCAATGGGACAAGCCGAAGTTGAACCAACTCAGCTTCGAAGGATCGAAGAAGAACAACCTGCTCGATATCGGCATCGACAACCCCGAGGGGGTGGGGGTTCTTCATGCCCCGCACGAAAAGGACCCGGCACGCCGCTATGTCGCCTTCTTCTGGGATCGCCGCTTGACTCCGCCGGACGACCCCACCGGCGTGGACGAGAAACTCGCGAAGGTTCAGAAAGAACCGACCGGCTTGACTGAACGGCAACGTGCCGGCGGCATGTGGGTCGCCTTTTCACCCGATGGAATCGTCTGGAAAACTCACGGCCCCGTTTTACCTCAAGGCAGCGACACGACTCACACGATCCTCTACGACGCGAAACTCAAGAGATACGTCGCCTTCGGCCGCATGGGATTTGGCCGCACCGTCGCGCGCACGGAAAGTGATGACGGCTTGAAGTGGTCGGATCCGAAACTGGTCCTGGCCTGCGATGGCAAGGATGGCCCTGGCGGCCAGATTTACGGCATGCCCACCGACCTGTACGAGGGGTTATACGTCGGCATGTTCTGGATGTACCGAGAGGGCACCGACGCGCGGATCGATACGCAGCTTGCCGTCAGCCGTGACGGAACTGTCTGGAATCGCGCCGCCGGACGGCAGACTTTCCTGGCCAATGCGCCGGAAGGCTCGTGGGATGACGGCATGTCCCGCGCCGGCCGTGGCATCAACGTCGTCGGTGATACCATTTACTTGCATTACTCGATGGTCAACGGTCCGCATCGCAGCCCCAAGTTTCCCAAGGTCGAGAGGAAGTTTCCCGGTGCGATTGGTCTGGTCACCTTGAGGCGCGACGGCTTCGTCTCGCTCGACGCCCAGGATAAGGCGGGCACTCTCATGACAAGACCGTTTGTGCTGTCCGCCGGCGAACTTCACATCAACGCCGACACGGCGGCCGGCACGCTCCAGGTCGCGGTCTGCGATGAATCCGGCAAATCAATCAAAGGATTCGAGCAATCGCGGCAAATCCGCTCGAGCCGGACCGATGTCGTGGTTTCCTGGAAGGGTGCGAAGCTAGAAAGTCTACGTGGACAGACGGTGCGGCTGCGCTTCACACTGCAACGGGGGAAACTGTTCTCGTACTGGCTGACGCCAGCTGCATCTTCGTAGAGGCGGCCACGTCGATGGCGGCCGTCTTCGCCTGTCCGCCTGGGCGTGGCGAATAGCGTAACTTCTTTGAAGCGGTCAAGGGACGCGCGTGGGTGTGCAAATGCCGCACGCAGGGAAATTGAGAACTTACCGAATAGTCTCCTAAATGCCGCTGCCGCCTTCGTGTTCGATGACGTGCAGGCCGCACTCTTTCTTGTCCGTGCCGGCCCAGCGGCCTGCGCGCTCGTCCTCACCGATGGCGACGGCGCGCGTGCACGGCCAGCAGCCGATGCTGGGGTAGCCCTGGTCGTGCAGCGGGTTGTACGGGATCTCGTGCTTGAGGATGAAGCTCCAGACGTCGTTGCGTGTCCAGTTCAAGAGCGGATTCAGCTTGGCAAGATTGAACTTCCCGTCCCATTGCACGACATCAGCGCGGGCACGGTGCTTGGTTTGATCGGCCCGGATGGCACTGATCCAGGCCTCGTAGCCGGCCAGGGCCCGCACCAGTGGCCGTTTCTTGCGATCGAAGCAGCACTGATCTGGGTTGATTGCGTACAGCGGCCCGCCATGCTCTTCCTCGTATTCCGCGACCGTTGTGTCCGGCGTGACCAGTTCAACTTCGATGCCATAGCGATCTTTGATGCGCTCGCGCACCTGCATCGTTTCGGGAAACTGGTAGCCGGTTTCAAGGTTGAAGATGCGGACGCGCGGCTCGATCGGGGCGAGCATGTGGATGATGCAGCAGCCCTCGGCGCCGAAAGCTGTCGCCATGGTCAGCCGCGGAAAGTAGCGCTCGACGCCCCAGCGCAGGATTGTTTCGGGAGACTGGCCTTCAAGGCGGGCACTGGCGTCGGCAATCTCATCGCGCGTGATTGGCGTGGTGGTCACTGTCTCGAGTGTCGACGCTCCGTTCGACTTGGATATGCCGTCCAGCATCAGCGTTTCCTATCTTTACTCACTGCAGCGCCGCACCATCCCATAGCGTGCTAAGAATCCAGTCGTCAAGGCCGACAAAAAAGTTGAATCGGGTTGGCAGGATCGCGGCAATGAGGCAAATTAGCGAATCTGCGCCAAGATTGCCACATCACTTCTTCATTTTCGCGATCGGCTCCAGAATTACCTGCACAGGAGTCTCGACTGGCGGGATCCGGTCCGTATCTGCTTCGAATACCAGGTCATTGTTCTCGCGACTGCTGCTCACAGGCAGGTCGAGCATGGCCGTGTCGAAATTGGATAGACAGATGATGTCGCCGTCGTTGGCCGCATAGAATGGTTTCTTGGTCTTGTCCAGAGGGTCATCAATCAGCACGCTCCCGGCAAAGACCCAGTCGGTTTCCAGATGCTTCTTGCTCTTCAAGTTGCGTATCCACTTGTTGGCCGGCACCTTCACGGTCTTCTTGGTCTGCGGATCAACATACTCGAGCGAAACCTTGATGGTGGAACCCGAGGGTGGGACAAACTTGGGAACGAACTGGACCGGCTTCCCTGGCTCGGCCCGGGCCAGCGTCAGTGCCGCGTGAATCAGCCGGGCATCGACGTCCGCCGCCAGGACCGCTTCATGCTCCTTGGTGCGCTTGCGCGTCAGCAGTTGCTCGAGCTGTCCCTTGCGGAGACAAACGTAGGCGTTGACGCGCACCAGACGTCGCTCTCCCTGAACTTCCAAGAAGACGTTCTTGCCAACCTCGACCTTCTTGGCGGGCCCCTTCGGCGCCTGGGCGGCGTCGCCGCTGGGCGCCGGCGTCGGCTCGCCGCCGGCATCGCAACCGGTCACAAGCCACGTGGCCAGCAAGCCCACGGAAAACAAGAAAACGCCCTTGGGAATTCGTGGCTGCTTCATATGGTTAGCATAGCAAAAACCAACAGTCGATGAAGGCGCATTTCAGACGCCGGGAGGCAACACATGCGGACACTCATGGCGGCGGTGGCGGCGTTACTCGGGCTGTTCTTGCCGGCGGGCAAGGCCGACGACGACAAGCCGGCCAGGATCCTGCTCGTCGCCAAGGACCGCGATCACGCCTTCTCGCAGCACGAGTACCTTTCGGACTGCAACATCCTTGCCAAGTGCCTGCGGCAGACCAAGGGCGTCGAGGCAGAGGTCGTCAACGGCTGGCCACGCGACCCGGCCAAGCTAAAAGGTGTCACAGCCATCGTCTTCAACACGCGCATGGGCGGCAGCGTCCTCTTCGATCCGCTCGTCAAGGCAAGGGCGGACAAGTTGCTCAAGGATGGCGTCGGCCTGTCGGCCAGCCACTGGGGCACCGGTGCGGAGAAGCCCGCCGGCGAACTTTGGCTCAACGCCCTGGGCGGCTGGTTCAACGCCGATCTCTTCTCCAAGTACATGGTTCGCACGACCCGCCTCATGCAGGCCGACCCGAAGCATCCCATCTGCTTCGGCTGGAAGGAGTACAACCTGCGTGACGAGTACTACATCAAGCTCAAGTTCCTCCCCGAAGCCAAGACGATCCTCAAGGCCAAGATTGACAAGGTTGAGTATCCGGTAGCCTGGGTGTACGAGCGGCCCGACGGCGGCCGGTCCTTCGGCTTCCTGGGCGGGCACTTCCACGACAACTTCGGCAACAAGGACTTCCGCCGCGCCATCGTCAACGGCATCCTCTGGACCGCCCGCGTCACCGTCCCGCCCGACGGCGCCCCCGTGGACATCACCGCCAAGGACATGGAACTGCCGCCGGACCCGCGGAAAAAGAAGTGAGTCCAAAACTCTGTGTTTACGTTTCGCGTTCGCGCGACGCCGCGCGAACCAGTAACCAAACGCAGATGATCCTGATAGAAAGAAGTCATGGAGGGCGTCGCTCCCCATACCCGCCGAGGTTGCGGCACAGCTCAGCGCGAACCAGTCGATCAAGGTGGTGCTGTTCGTCGCGGATTCCGAGGATGAAGTGGAATGGGCCAGGTTGACTCACGAACAATTCCTGCAAGGTTACGACGCGAGCGATGGCATCTATGACGCGTTACACGCCGGGTGAAGTCATCCTCGTGGGGTTTCCGCATTCCAGCGGCAAGGCCACCGTCAATCGCCCAGCCCTGGTGATTATCGATAGCGGCGACCAGGACATTGTCGTCGCACGCATCACCACCCAGGCACATGGTAACGTCCTACGACGTGGCCATCAGCGATTGGAAATACGCCGGCCTGCTCGCTCCATCCGTCGCCCGCCTCCACAAACTTGCAACAGTGGAAAAACGCTTGATTCTTCGTTCCTTTGGACATCTGGAGACGGTGGATCACGCAGCCGTCTCCCAGGTGCTCAAGCAGACTTTCTCGAATTGGTGACAGGAAAACCATGAGTGACTTCCGCATCGAAAAAGACTCCATGGGCGATGTGCAGGTTCCTGCCCGCGCCTACTACAGCGCCCAGACGCAGCGGGCCGTCGAGAATTTTCCGATTTCCGGCCAGCCTTTGCCGTCGCGGCTCATCCGAGCGCTGGGTCAGGTGAAGGCGGCGGCGGCGCTGGCCAACCGCGATCTGGGCAAGCTGAAGCCCGAGATTGCCGAGCGGATCGTCGCCGCCGCCCGCGAGGTTGCCGCCGGCAAGTTCGATGGCGAGTTTCCCATCGACATCTACCAGACCGGCTCGGGCACATCGTCCAACATGAACGCCAACGAGGTCATCGCCAATCGCGCCATCGAGATGACCGGCGGCGACCGCTTCGACAAGAAGAAGCCGATCCACCCCAACGACCATGTCAACATGGGGCAATCGACCAACGACATGTTCCCGACGGCCATCCACGTCGCCGCCGGCCAGGCCATCCAGAAGGAGCTGGTCCCCGCGCTGGAACGCTTCCTGAAGGTGCTGAAGGACAAGGCCCAGGCGTGGGACGACATCATCAAGATCGGCCGCACGCATCTCGCTGATGCCACGCCGATCCGCCTCGGCCAGGAAATGAGCGGCTACGCGCGACAACTCGAGCTATCGCTCGACCGGGCCCGCCGTGCTTTGAGCGCCGTGCTGGAGTTGCCCGCCGGCGGCACCGCCGTCGGCACCGGCATCAATACGCATCCGCAATTCGGCAAGAAGGTCGCCGAGCTGCTCGCCAAGGACACCGGCGTTGCCTTCATCGAGGCAAAGAATCACTTCGAGGCCAATGCCAACCGCGACGGCCTGGTCGAGTGCGCCGGCCAGCTGCGGGCCATCGCCGTCAGCCTGTTCTCCATCGCCAATAACATCCGCTGGCTGGGCAGTGGCCCGCGCTGCGGCTTCTACGAGGTCATGCTCCCCGATCGCCAGCCAGGCTCCAGCATCATGCCCGGCAAGGTCAACCCGGTCATGTGCGAGAGCATGATGCAGGTCGCCGCCAAGGTCATCGGCAACGACCAGACCATCGCCTTCTCCGGCGCCACCGGCGGGCAATTCGAGCTGAACATCATGATGCCCGTGATGGGTCTCACCATCCTGGAGAGCATCCACCTGCTGGCCTCCTGCACGCAGGCGTTCATCGACTTCTGCGCCCTGGAGATGGAAGCCAACCGCAACCAGTGCGAGAAGCAGGTCGAGGAAAGCCTGGCGATGGTGACGAGCTTAAACCCGCTCATCGGCTACGACATGGCCGCCGCCATCGCCAAGGAAGCGTTCAAGTCGGGTCAGACCGTCCGCAAGCTCTGCCTGGCGAAGATCAAGGCCGGCACGCTCAAGAAGAAGGACAGCGAAGCGAAGGTGACCGAGGTGGAGCTGTCCGCGGCGCTGAATCCGAAGAGCATGACGGAGCCGGAGAAGTGAGAATTTAGATCTCGTCAGGAGATTCTGCAGCGTGTTACGCGAAAAGGAAGGTAGCCTTGAGAATTGCCTCCCTTCAGTCTCACAGTTGTATTCCGTTCGACTACTCGAATGAGGACACCGATACGGGCAGCTTCATTGGCGGAAACCCACCGCAAGGAGTCGTGCCGGCGTTTCCTGATGGCCGCCAGAAGTTTTTCGCCAATCTGAATTTCGACGAAATCGGACTAGCGATCTTCTATTCACTCGATACTGCGGGCGTTTCCTCCGAGATCGATATGATCTCGTTCAACGATCAGGTTCTGTTTCCTTCTCATCTGATTCACATTGTCATTCACAATGAATCAATCCGTTCGCGCGATTCGTCGATTCGATCCGACGTTTCTGCCCATGCCATCGTGTTTCACGATCCAGTTCCTGACGTAGAAGAGGCAGAGCCTCTTTCCTTTTCAAAGGTCGGAGGATCGCCATTCATCGACAACCGTGCCCGCGTCGGCCATGCATTTCGAAGGATCGAAGAACTGGGCTTTCGCCAGATTCTTCAGTTCGATATTCCTCATCCCAGGAAGGCCTCGTTTGTTTGCGGCTTTCCATGGGACCCGGGCTGGCTGCACGTGCTTTCAAAAGGCAATTTGCATCAAGACGTCCAATTCGCCTTCATCATTCAACAGTGACAGAAGAAACTGAAGTGGACCCCATTCTTTGGACCACGAAATGGGATCGGATAGAGAGAGGCAATTCCCTCTTTCCTTCGGCCTTCAAGGACGAAGTCCTTGAAGAAATCGCCTCGGTGATCCCATCACCGCTGGGGGCGGGCTGGGCGGAGCGGAGCGAGCCGGAGCGCAGCGCAGGCTCGCGGAGCGGAGCCCAGCCCGCCCCCAGCGGCTCGACACGATCCCCGTCTCCCACCCGTGCGCATCCGTTTCCCTCCGGCTCCTGTCCAGCCACAGCCACATTCCTCTCCGAATTTCAGTGACATACA
>VGYC01000006.1 GCA_016873095.1 Planctomycetota bacterium
TCCACCCGGCGGCTGTGTGCCGCCCGGAGGTTGAATACCGCCCGGGGGTTGCATGCCACCCGGAGGCTGCATCCCGCCTGGAGGTTGGGTTCCACCCGGCGGCTGTGTGCCACCCGGAGGTTGAATACCGCCCGGAGGTTGCATGCCACCTGGGGGCTGCATCCCACCTGGAGGTTGAGTTCCACCCGGCGGCTGTGTGCCACCCGGAGGTTGCGTGCCGCCCGGCGGCTGCGTGCCACCCGGCGGCTGCGTGCCACCCGGCGGTTGCATGTTGGTCGGTGGTTGAATACCGCCTGGAGGTTGCGTGCCACCCGGCGGTTGCATGTTAGTAGGTGGTTGAACGCCGCCTGGAGGTTGCGTGCCGCCTGGAGGCTGCATATTGGTTGGTGGCTGTATGCCCCCAGGAGGTGTCATGCCGCCGGGAGGGGTGAAGTTTGGCAGGTACTTCTGCCAGTCGTTGCCGAAGTTATTCTTGGCGATCTTTTCAAGAAAGTCACCCGGAGGGAGCGCCTGAGCCTGGATCTTCTCCACTGTCATCAGGCAGGCTGCTAGAGACAAGGCAACGACGACGCCCTTCTTCATGGTCGAACTCCCTCCCGCGGAAATGCAACTCTTCACAGTGAAGAGTACTCCGATGCTTCCCGTATCGTCAAGCGGATTCTTTTTTTTCTTTTTTTCTATGGTTTGATTTGCATGCGCGGCGAATTATAATCCATGTTAATACCTTGTGCTAGCGCAGCTCCCCAGCGGAAGATCCAGTTACCAGAGGCCGCCATGCATTGCCGACCGGGTTCGCGCCGTGCCGGACAGACGATTCGTCTGGCTCTCGAGACATTGGAAAGACGCATTGTCCCGGCCGCTCCTGCCGGCAACGATCTGATCTGGAGGAACTACACTGCCGCGGAAGCCTTCTCGCTGCACAGCAATCCGGGCGCGACCAAGGTCATCTACCTGGATTTTGACGGACATACCGTATCCAACACTTCCTGGAACACCTCTTACAACGGTGGCAACGACATCGTGCAAGAGGCCTGGAGCATGGACGGCGATCGCAATACGTTCAGCACCGCCGAGCGCGACAAGATCATCGAGCTCTGGCGCATGATCGCCGAGGATTTTGTCCCCTTTGACGTCAACGTGACAACGCAGGATCCGGGCGTGGCTGCCCTGACCCAGTCTAACGCGGCCGACACCACTTACGGCATTCGCGTGCTCATCGGCCCGAGGCCGTCGGTTTCCGATCCCACGGGAGGCGGGGCCGACTGGGACTCTGCCGGCGGCATCGCCGTCACGCCGTCTTTCGGCTCCAGCAACGACATCGGTTGCTTCGCCTGGAACGGCGAGTCCAGCGCCACGCCCGAAGTCTCGTTGCCGGATACCGTCAGCCACGAGGTCGGCCACACGCTCGGTCTCACCCACGACGGCACGAGCACCGACGAATACTATTCCGGCCACGGCACTGGCGCTGTCAGCTGGGGCCCCATCATGGGCGGCCCCTACGGCAGAAGCTTGACGCAATGGAGCCGCGACTCCTACACCGACGCCGACAATTCCGAAGACGATCTGTCCATCATCGTGACCGGCAACGGCTTTGGTTGCCGGCCGGATGACTATGGCGACACGATCGCCACGGCCTTCTCCATTGGCGCACAATTCCAGGCCACGCTGACGACGACCTACGGCATCATCGAGAGAAATACCGACAGCGATTTCTTCACCTTCTATGCAGGCGCGGGCCCGGCCAGCATTCAAGTTGATCCGCTCTTCGTCGGCCGCAACCTGGACATCCTCGCCGAGCTCTACAATGCCAGCGGCACGCTGATCGCCAGCAGCAACCCGGTAGACAACGTCAACGCCAGCTTCGTCATCAGCCTCCCCGCCAACGGCAACTACTACCTCAGGGTCAGCGGCACCGGTCGGCCGGGGACGGACGGCTACCCCAACTACGGTAGCCTCGGCAACTATCGCATCACCGGCACTGTCTCGCAGCCGACCGACCTCGTCATCAACGGCGACGCCAGTTCGCCGAACCAGAATGACGTTATCCGCATGGTCATGGACGCGACCGTGGCCAACAGGCTCAATGTTTTCATCAACAACAACACGGCCACGCCGACGTCCGTCTACTCCACGCAACTCATTCGCCGCATCATCGTCAACGGCCTGGGAGGCAACGACACGCTGATCCTCGACTTCAGCCGCGGCAATTTCATCCCCGCCGACGGCTTGACCTACGACGGTGGCGCCGGTTCCAATGTGCTGCGCACGGTCGGCGGCGCCTTCGCCAGCGAGATCTTCACGCCGATGAGTCTCGCCGCCGGAACCGTGCAGTTCGGCACATCGCTGGTCAGCTACAGCAATGTCTTCCAGTTCGTCGATCTGGCCGGCGTCACGACGGCCACTTACAACGCGACCGCCGGCAGCGACTTCATCGGCTTGACGGACGGCGCCGTATTCTCCGGGGTTCAGGCAGCGCGCTTCAGCAGCGCCAGCAGCGCCTTCACCGTGGTCGATTTTGCCAACAAGACGAATGTCCGCATCAACGCCCTGCAAGGCAACGACATCGTCGCGATCAACAATCCCGCCTCGGCTGCCGGACTGATGTCGCTCGACCTGGACGGCGGCGGGGGTTTCGACACCTTGATCGGCCCCGATGTCGCGCTCACCTGGAAGTTGACCGGCGTCAACAGCGGCCACATCCAGGGGTTGAACGCTCTTTTCAGCAACTTCCAGAATCTGAATGGAGGCAGCCAGCGTGACGTGTTTGCCTTCGGCGCCGCCGGCTCCCTGAAAGGCCGCATCCAGGCGGGCGGCGGCAGCAACTGGCTCGACTATTCCGAGGTCGCCGGCGGCGTCCGGGCGAACCTCGCCAAGGGTGCCGGCTCACGCATCACCGGCGGTTTCGCCGGAATTCTGCACCTCTCGGGCAGCGCCGGCGGCGGCGACAAGCTGATCGGCAGCGGCCCGGGCAATATCCTGGTCGGACACGGCACCCGGAATTCGCTCACTGCCGGCCGAGGCCGCAGCTTGCTCATCGGTGGCTTCGGACTGAATGCCGGCGTCGGCGGCAAGAGCGACGACATCATCATTGCCGGCCGAACCACCTTCGACAATGACTTCACGGCACTTGAAGCCATCCTGGCAACCTGGAAATCCGCGGCATCCTACCAGGCACGCGTCGCTGCCCTGCGTACGGGGCCGAATCGGCTTGTCGTCGGCGACACCGTGTTTCTTCATCCCGGTTTCAACGGCGGCCGCGGACCACGCTTCGGCGCCAACGCCGGCACGCTGTACGATTCCATTCTCGTCGGCGACACCGGCCGGGACTGGTTCTTTATCGCCAATGCCGGCAGCGTTTCCAAACGAGCCAGGAACGAACGCATCAATTGATCGTCGCGTTCACGACAGAAGCTCGAGCAACCTGTTTCTGGCTTTGTGGTACTGACCGGCGCGGCAGTCACACTGCGCCTGCTCGATCTGCTCGCCCAGTTCCGCGGTGAAGGGAATTCCATCTCCAGCTGCCGGCGCTTCGGTCACGAGCCGTTGCGCGATGGCAGCGCACAGTTCCTTGATGCCGACACCGGCCGGCGACGACACCTGACCGACGGCCGAAACCGACTGCCAGTCCCACGCTGCCGGCAGATCGACCTTGCTGATGACCAATGCCATGATGCCTGCAGGATCTTCGGGCAACATGGGTGCTGCTGAGCCATCCAGCAGCCACAGACACAGGTCGGCGTCACTTGCCAGTTGCCTGGCACGTTCGATGCCCTGGCGTTCCAGTGAAGCCGCGTTGTCGTGCCAGCCTGCCGTGTCGGAGACGGCCACAGGCCAGCCGTCGATGGCCAGCGTCGTGGTCACGACGTCGCGCGTCGTTCCCGCCTCGGGAGAGACCAGGCAACGCGTGAAGCCGGCGAGCGCGTTGACCAGGCTGCTCTTGCCGACATTGGGAGCGCCTGCCACGACGACACGCCAGGGTGTGACCAGATGTGTGCCGAGCTGTCGCCGCGACAGCAGCGACCTCAACTCCTCGTCGGCAGCCTCGCCTTCGCCATTCTCCAGCTTCAGCAACACACGGTGGACGGCTCGCGCAAGCGCACCATGAAACTGATCCAGCAGGATGCTGGCGACACGCAAGGTGGGCGCCTGTGCGAGTTGTTGCTGCGCCAGCAGTTGTAACTGTCGCGCACCTGCCTGGCGCTCCAGTTCCTGCCAGGCACAGGCGACCACGCCTTGTCTCGCGAGGACGTCGCATATCATGCCGACCGCCTGGTCGCCTCCATGACAGTGCAGTTCAAGCCAGGGAATCGGTTCGGCGTGGCGCGCGCAGAGGACGACGTCGTCGCTGCCGCCCTTGCCTGGCTCGCCGAGTCGGCCGAGCCAGATGCGGCCCGTGACCGGCCGGTTCGGCAGTTCGGTCACCTTCGCCGAGGGGGGGAAATGAAACAACTCTCTTGCGATGTCCCAGGCCCGCGTGCCGCGAACGGCCAGCGAGGCAATGGCGCCCCGGCCGGGAGGAGTCAGCAGCGCCATGTATGTCGCGTCGCTCACTTCCCTCTCTTGAATCGCGCCGACAGGCGCGCCCCCTCGAGAGTCATCTCGGGCCAAAGGACTGCGGGCAGCACGGCAGGAGCCAGCAAGCTGGCGTCGCCGCCGGTGAGGAAGATCGAGGTCGGTTGTGCTTGCTGCCCGCACAGCCGGCCAACAAGCTTGCCGATGCCGCCCGCGACTGCCCAGTAGATGCCGGCTTCGATCGCAGCCGGCGTGGATTTGGCCGGCACCTCAGGCATCGGCACCTTGGCCTCGATCGCAGGCAGTAATGCCGTGTAGTCGTGCAGGGCCTTGCCCATGAGGCGCAGGCCTGGAAAGATGGCGCCGCCGCAAAACGCGCCGTCGCCGTCAACCCAGTCGACCGTAACCGCCGAGCCGGCATCGACAATCACCGCCGGCTGCCCCGGCTCGCGGCGCGTGTTCGCAGCCACCGCGTTCAAGAGGCGATCGATGCCGACGTGACCGGGTTGCTCGAGCTTGACCAGTAGCGGCAGGTCTTCCGGCGCGTCGATGACAGCGACCGCGGATACAAGAGGTCGAAGCCATGCGCTCAAGCGATCCCGGACCGGCGGGTTCGCTCCGGTCACGATCCACGAGCCGGATGACGCTTGCCAGGCGTTGAATTGCTTTTGCCACGCGCTCGGATCATCGGGCGGCAGAATGGCAATCTCGATGCCAGTCGCCGACGGTCTCGCCCACTTGATCCGGCTATTGCCCACGTCCACCAGAAAGTCGCCGTCCACAATGCCTCCGCTGGGCGGATGCCGGGCGGGCCAGATATGATCGAGGCCCGCCGTCAAACTTGGGTCAATCCATCGACCTTCGATCCGGGCCTCGAAGACTGTGCACATCCTACTGGGTTTTTTGGTTGCCTTCAACTGTTTCGGCTTTTTCCATGGGCAGCGCCGCCAGCGACTGGGCTATCAGCGTGACCAGGCGCGACAATCCTTGCCCGGTAACGGCCGATATCGCCAGAACCTCCCGGTCCAGCTCACGCGCCAGACGCCGGCTCACATCTTCCGCATCCGTGAGTTCGCTCTTGCTGACGGCAATAATCTCCGGCTTGTCACGCAGGTCTTGCCCGTGCAGCTCCAGTTCGCGGCGAATGGTGCGATAGTTTTGCACGGGATCGCTGCCATCCAGCGGCAACGGTTCAACCAGGTGCACGAGCACGCGCGTCCGCTCGACGTGACGAAGGAATTCGTGCCCGAGGCCGATGCCCTCATGCGCGCCTTCGATGAGTCCGGGCAGGTCAGCCAGCACAAAGGTACGCTCGCCGCCAACCCTGACCAGTCCCAGATTCGGGTGCTTGGTCGTGAACGGGTAATCGGCGATCTCGGGCTGGGCGTGGGACAGCCGGCTCAGCAGCGTGGACTTGCCGGCATTGGGCAGGCCGATGAGCCCGGCGTCCGCGATCATCTTGAGTTCCAAAACGATCCAGCGCTCCTCGCCAGGCGTGCCGGGCTGAAACTCGCGCGGCGAGCGATTGACAGCGGTGGCGAATGCCTTGTTACCTCGTCCGCCGCGTCCTCCCTGACCCACGGTGACGTGCTGGTCCGCCTCGGTCAGGTCGCGCAGCACATGCCCGCGGTCGCGGTCCATGATGAGCGTTCCCGGCGGCACGTCGATGACGAGGTCCTTGCCGCGACGGCCGTGGCAGTTCGCCGTGCCGCCCCCACCGCCATTCTGGGCCCGCCAGTGCTTGCGATGCACGATCGGCGCCAGGCTGTCGGCGCCCGCGACGGCACGGATGATCACGTCGCCGCCGTCGCCACCGTCGCCACCGTCCGGCCCTCCCAGAGGCACGTACTTTTCTCGCCGAAAACTGCAGCAGCCCCGGCCGCCGTCGCCCCCCTTCACGTAGATCACGACCCGATCCACAAACATGAACCATCCTCGGCTCGTCCAGATGCCCGGACGGCAGTAGCGAAATCTTTCTAGAAGTATAAACGAAGCTGGTAAAATAACATATCGCCCGCCCATACAAGGAGGCGCCATGGAACTTTCCCCGCCGCTCCAGCAGCTTCGCGAGCAATACCTCATTCACCTGGCCGAGGCGACATTCCCGCTGAAAGAAAAAGCCGTCGATCTCGAGGTCACCCTGGAGCTCTTGATCGAAGCCGCCGAGATGCTCCGGGACAGCCTGACGCACGAACTGGCCGAGGTCCGTTCCGAGCAAGACTGAATCACCGGGAGGCGAGGCTCCCGCCGAGCCGCGAACCGATTCATGCCCACGGAAATCTCCTGCTCGCGCTGCGGTCACCGGGTCACCGTCGTCGATGGCCAGCGCATCATCTGTCCCAACTGCAAGGAGACCGAGGCGGTCAAGGCACTGTTCGCGGCGCCGGCGCCGCCCCCGGAGGTGCATGCCTTCGAGCACGACGGGCGCCCGCAGATCACGTTTGTCTGTCCTTTTTGCAGCGAGGTCTACCCAGTCAGCGAGGATCTGGCCGGCAAGAAGATCAATTGCCGAAATTGCTACGAGGCCTCGCGCGCCCCCGGCAAGGAGAAGAAACCCAAGCCTGAAACGGAGCCTCCGGCCCCGGCTCCCGTACCGGGCGAACCATGGTTCTCCAGCTACGCAGATCACTTCGCCAATATCGGCATGATCGTGGGCGGCGGCGCCTGCCTGGCGGGAACGACGATCGCGCTTTCCTTCGTTAAGGGCAAGGAGATTCTGGCGCCGCTGTCGATCGCGCTGGGCTTCGTGGCCGCCTTCTTCCTGGTCGTGGGCGGTATGCTGACGCTGCGCATCGTCGTCGATGCCCTGCGCAAGCGTCCGGATCAAGAACGCAAGTGAGAGGCTGTCCGAAAACGGGTCAGACCTCAGACTCCTTGCCTCTGAGTCCCGGATTGCCGGCGATTGCGCACGCTCCATCATCACGTTTGCGATCAGCAACGCCTCCTTTTCTGCTGCCGAACCGGGCAAGCTCATCTACACTGACTCTGAGCAATCACTGCACGGCAACCGTGGAAGGACAGACATGAACCAGCCGCCGCCTCCCGATGATCGACTGTTGACCGCAAGGCGAGGCCGTGAAGCTTCGGGCGGCGGCAGATCGGTCGATCACGCGCGGATCGAGTCGGCGGTTCGCGAGATCTTGCTGGCCGTCGGCGAGAATCCCGAGCGCGAGGGCTTGCTGGAGACGCCGGCGCGCGTGGCCCGCATGTACGCGGAACTCTTTGCCGGCCTGGGCCAGGACCCCGGCGAGCCGCTCAAGAAGACCTTCACGCAAAAATACGACGAGATGGTCCTCGTCAAGGACATTGGCTTCGAGAGCATGTGCGAGCATCACCTGCTGCCGTTCATCGGCAAGGCGCACGTGGCCTACCTGCCCAACGGCAAGATCGCCGGGCTCAGCAAGATCGCCCGCGTGGTGGAATTGCTGGCCCGCCGTCCACAGGTGCAGGAGCGCATGACCGAGGAACTGGCCGACCTGGTCATGGAACGCCTCGGCGCCCGCGGCGTCGGCGTCGTCCTCGAAGCCATGCACACGTGCATGACCATCCGCGGCATCCGCAAACCCACCAGCCTGTGCACCACCAGCGCCATGCGCGGCTCGTTCCAGACGAATCTGTCGAGCCGCTCCGAGCTGATGGCACTGATTTATTCGGGACGGTGAAGAAGCTACTCCCTTTCCGCCCACACGCGCACCTCGCCAGCGTCGTCGATTTCGACGTGAACGACGTTGGGGCAGCAGCACACCGGGCAGTCCTCGACGTACTCCTGGCTCGAGCCCGCGGACAGGTCGATCGGGACGATGATCTCCTCGCCGCACGAGTCGCAGGTGTAGGCGGCCTCGTCCTTCATCGTTTCTCGGTCCTCAGCTCGGCGTGCCGGAAGCAAGCGACGACGTGATCGTTGACTATGCCGACGGCCTGCATGAAGGCGTAGCAGATCGTGCTGCCGACGAACTTGAAGCCGCGCCGCTTCAGGTCCTTGCTCATCGCGTCAGACTTTGCCGTCCTCGCCGGCACGACCTTGATGGACTTCCAGCAGTTTTGTTTCGTCTGGTGATCAACGAAAGTCCAGATGTAGCTGTCGAAGGAACCGAGGCCGTGTTGCACGGCCAGGAACGCTTGTGCATTTACGACAGCAGCCTCGATCTTCAGCCGGTTGCGGACGATGCCGGCATCGGCCAGCAGGTCCTGTTTCTTCTTGAGGCCGTAGCGGGCGACAATGGCAGGATCGAAGTTGTCAAAGGCTTCTCGGTATCTTTCCCGCTTTTTCAGGATCGTCTCCCAGCTCAGGCCCGCCTGCGCTCCTTCGAGGATCAAGAACTCGAACAGCAGCCGATCGTCGTGGACCGGCACGCCCCATTCGGTGTCGTGGTACCGGACGTACAGCGCTGATTTCGCCCACGGACAGCGCTTGGGTGCTTCCTGGTCCTTCATCGCCATTCCTTCCAAAGAATCGAAGTTATCGGTCCGTCTCTTGCAGAGCTGTCTCACTCATGAGCGGCCAGCTTCTCTCCAGATGACCCGGCTCGTAGGCGGGGGCCGCCGCGCTGAAATAGCGCACGGCCACATCGCCGTCATTCTTCAGGCCATGCGGCTGTCCGGCCGGTATGAACACGCAGTCGCCGGCGGAGACGCGCTGAGTCTCGTCTGCCACGGTCATCGACCCGCTGCCTTCAATGATGAAGTAGACCTGTTCCGGTCGATGGCTGTGGATTCGTTGCTCTCCGCCGGGCTGGATCACAGCCAGCGTCGTCGTCAGGTGCTGGGCATGGCTGGTCCGAGGCGAAGCGAGCAAGTACGAAGTGATCCCCTCGGGACGGACATAGCGCGGCGCGTTTTCCTTCTTGAGGACGTGCATGATCATTCTCCATTCTCCAGTTCTCGCTGGTAAAAGCTTCGTGCCGACCTTACGATCATAGGGAGTGTTATTTGGATGTTGCCAGAGGAAACTTCGCATGACCAGGCACGCGGCCACCATCACCCGACGGCGACTCTTGCAGGTCGGCGGCATCGGCGCTCTCGGTCTGGGCTTGCCGGAACTGCTGCACGCGCGGTCTCCCGGCACCGGCGGCCGACGCGCTGCCGGCGACAAGTCCTGCATCTTCATCGTGCAATACGGCGGGGCCAGTCACATCGATACGCTGGACCCGAAGCCGGCCGCCCCCGAAGACATGCGCGGGCCGTACCGTCCCATCGCCACGCGCGTGTCCGGCATGCACCTGAGCGAGAAGTTGCCTCGACTGGCCGGGCTGGCAGATCGGTTCACGATCGTTCGCTCCATGACGCACGGCAACGGCGGGCATGACGGCGGCATGCACATCTGCATGACCGGACATTCGAACCCGACGCCGGACACGCCGTACTTCGGATCGGTGATGGCGCGAGTGCGCCCCTCGACGCGCAACATACCGTCCTACGTCTGGCTGCAAAACCTGGCCGGCGACGTGCAACCGCGCTACCTCAGCGGCGGCTTCCTGGGAGCTGCCTACAGCCCGCTGCGCGTCGGCAACGATCTGGACAATCCGTCGGCGGCCAGCTTCCGCGTGACTGCCTTCGATCCGCCCAGCGCGGTGTCGCGCGATCGCCTCAGCAATCGCTTCGACCTGCTGCGCCGCTTGCAATCGTCCGAGGACCATGGCCAGCCGGGCCATCTGCGGCAGTTTCAGGAACGCGCTCTCGACCTGGTCACCGGTCCGGAAGCGCGGCGCGCATTCGACCTGGAGCGCGAGCCGTCGCGGCTGCGCGATCGCTATGGCCGGCATCCGCTCGGCCAGAACCTGCTCATGGCACGGCGGCTCGTCGAAGCCGGCGTGCGTCTCGTCAGCGTCACCGCCTGGACCGGTACGCCCCCCGGCGAGCGCTTTCGCAACGTGCAGACCTGGGACATGCACGGCGACGGCCCGGGCCTGGGCAGCATCTTTGGCACCACCGCCTTTGGCCTGGGCTGGGCACTGCCAAACCTGGACCAGGGCGTGTCGGCCCTGCTCGAAGACCTCGAGCTGCGCGGCTTGCTGGAAAACACGCTAGTGGTGATGGTGGGCGAGTTTGGTCGCACGCCGCGGATCAGCGGCGCCGGCCGCGACCACTGGCCCGCCTGTTATGCCGCGCTTCTCGCCGGCGGCGGCGTCCGCCGCGGCGCCGTCATTGGCGCCTCCGATCCCATCGGCGCCTATGTCAAGGACCGCCCGGTTTCCCCGGAAAACTTTGGGGCCACGCTCTTTCACCTCCTGGGAGTGCCGCCGGACAGCCGGTTGGGCCTGGATGGCTTCACAAGGCCGGCCAGCACCGGACAGGTCGTGGCCGAATTGCTGACATAGCTGCGCAGGGGCCGAAGCGTCTGCGGGGGCTACGATCATTCTTGCCCACGCCTCGGTTCTGCGCAATCGCTGATGGCTGATTGCTCAGCTCATATACTGTTTCTTGACATGGGAACAGAATCGCTGAGCCGAGCACTGGTCGAGTTTTTCCCGCACCTTCTGCCGGAAGGGATCCTGGTTGCGATTGCCTGCGTTGTGTTCCTGGGCGCGACCACGCGGGCCGGCCGCAACCTCTGGTATCTCCTCAGCCTGGGTGCGCTGGCGACGGGCGTGCTGCTGATAATCGCCCAGGGGCCGCCGTTGTCGGGAAGCAACAGCAATCGGCCGGAAACATTCGCCAGCCCGGTGCTCTTCGACAACCTGACCTGGTTCATCCGGCTGCTGGCGTTCGGCGGCGGCCTGGTGTTTGTCCTGTTCAGCTGGAGCGAGGTGCCGGAGAAACAGGCGGCCGACTTCCTTGGCTGCATGCTCGTCACCATCGCCGGCCTCAGCATGTGCGGGTCCGCCAACGATCTCATCGGCCTGTTCCTCTCCCTGGAGATGATCAGCATCCCGACATACGTGTTGCTCTATCTGCCGAGGTACGATGAAGCGTCGCAGGAAGCGAGCATGAAGTATTTCCTGCTCAGCATTTTCTCGTCGGCGTTTCTGCTCTTTGGCTTCAGTTACCTTTACGGCCTGGCGGGGACGACCAACCTTTCCGGCATCTTGCACGCGCTGGACACAACGGACGTGCGCGACCGTCCGGCGCTGGCGTCAGTGGTGCTCATCATGGTGGTGGCGGGGCTCGGCTTCAAGATCACGGCGGCGCCGTTTCACTTCTACGCGCCTGACGTCTACCAGGGCGCACCGACGGTCGGCGCTGCGCTGCTCGCGTTCATTCCGAAGGCCGCTGGCTTTGTCGCGCTGCTGCGCGTCCTTGGATTTGTCTTTCCGGCGGCGGTGTCGGCACGGGCGGGCATCGGCATGGCGTTTGGCGATCAGACACCCATCCTGCTCTGCTTCCTGGCCGCCGTCACCATGTTCGTTGGCAACCTGCTCGCCCTCTGGCAAGACAACCTGAAACGGCTGTTCGCATATTCGAGCATCGCTCACGCAGGATACATGCTGATCGCGCTGGCAGCAGCGCCGTTGCTGCGTCAGGCTGGCCGCAACGAGGGCGCCGACGGCATCGAGGCGCTGCTTTATTACCTGGTCGCTTACGGCGCGATGACGGTCGGCGCCTTCGCGGTGATCTCCTATCTGAGCACGCCGGAGCGGCCCATCGAGACCGTCGACGATCTCGCCGGGCTGAGCCGCAGCCATCCCGGCGTCGCCTTGCTCATGGTGCTGTTCCTGTTCAGCCTCATCGGCATCCCGCTGACGGCCGGCTTCACGGGCAAGTTTCTCATCTTCTTCGGGGCGCTCGCGGTCCCCGGAGGCGAGCGGGCGACGCTGTTCCCCATCCTGGCCGTGCTCGGCATGATCAACGCCGCCATCGGCGCCTGGTATTATCTGCGGCTCGTCGCCGTCATGTATCTGCGCACCAGCGTGCGGCCGGTGGAAGGCAAGTGGTGCCCGGCCGGTCTCGCCGCCGTCGGCATCTGTGCGCTGCTGACGCTGGGCCTGAGTCTGCCGCCCGGCGCCGACTGGCTGGTGCAGGCGGCCCGCAAGGCGAGCGGGGCGACGACGGCGGCGGCGCCCAAGTGAGTTCTCATCTTGGATTTGACTTGCAGCTGGAAGCAGGTCTTTGAAAACAAGAAACCCCTTCTCGCGCGATAGTGATCTCGAGCGAGAAGGGGAATGTGAACGCTTGGTGAGTCATTCCCCTGGCTTGGCGGCCACCGTGGAGGGGGCGGGCTCGGCGCCGGGCTTGCCGTGGATGGCCTCGAAGACCTCCTGGCGATGCACCGGGACTTCTTTCGGCGCAACGATTCCCAGCCGAACCTTGTCGCCGCGGATCTCGACCACGGTGACGGTGATGTCGTTGTTGATGACGATACTCTCGTTTTTTTTCCTGGACAGAACTAACATCGCCGCCTATCCTTCTTGGAAACAAGGGAGCAAATCCTGGTAACTGGTCCGGACGCGATGCTTCAATCCAGCGGGGAAGCTGCGCGCCAGGGGCAGATCCACCACCCCTGCAAAGAACCAGGCGAGAACCTTTTCATCCGTGATGCTGCGGCTGGGAGTATGCACGGACTGCGGGCAAGGTTTCTCACCTATTATCGTACCCGTCCAATTTTTGCCCGTCAAGGGGCGCGGCAAGCTTTTTGATATTTTTTCTCGCCCTTTGGCACGACTCTTCCGATCGTCTCAACCAACTTAGAACGATCGGATTTGCAGCTGGAGCCTCCTAGACGCCGGACAGTCGTCCTGTCTTTCCCAAACTATCCAATTTGGCAAACGGACCGGGTGCGAGGGTGCCGAGGGCAGTCACAACTGTCTTGTTCATAGAGCATTACGACGCGGCGGGGATGTCCGCCACATAGTGTCCAACCGGCCTCCGCCCACTCCAAAGGAGCGGCGCGACTTGCAGCCGTAATCTGCCGACTCGGCGGCGAGGACGGATTCGAGTATGTGCGATTATGCCGCCTTGGGAATCTGGAGGAGCGAGCTTTATCCCTAAAGTTGGCTCGCTTTTGCGTTGCCGGCTCGGTAGTCTGGTAGATTTGGATAAGGTGATACTCCCGGGGAGCTTGGTGCTGATGAAGCGAGACCTGGCCGGTAGTCGGATTCTCATAACGGGCGCGTCGAGCGGCATCGGCCGCTCGCTCGCCGAGCAGCTGGCCGCCAAGGGGGCGCGTGTTGCCGCATCTGCGCGCTCGGGCGCAAAGCTGACCGAACTGGCAGATGCCCTGAACGCCCGCGGCGGCGACGTCCTGCCGCTGCAGGCCGATGTGACAGTCGAGGCGGATCGGCAGCGGCTGCTGGATCGGGTCGTGGATTTTTTTGGCGGGCTCGATGTTCTCATCAACAATGCCGGCGTTGCCAGCTGGGGCCATTTCGCCGACTCGACGGAAGAGATTCTGCGCCAGGTGATGGAGGTCAATTTTTTCGCGCCGGCCGAGTTGATTCGCCGGGCCATTCCCATCCTGGTTGACGGGCGGCAGCCCGCGGTTGTGAATATCGGCTCGATGTGCGGGCGGCGCGGCATGCCGGCCTGGACGGAGTACTCTGCCAGCAAGCATGCCCTGAGCGGGTTGACCGAGGCGCTGCGCGGCGAGCTGGCGCGATTCGACATCGACATCCTCATCATGCAACCCGGGCTGACTCGCAGCGATTTCTCGCACCATTTCCTGCGCAACGAGGGCCGCATGCCCATCGACTTCAGCGCCGGCATGCCACCCGAGACGGTTGCGGCCGACATCATCCGTGCCATCGAGCGCAACCGCACGGAAACTGTCCTCGGCAGCGATGCCCGCTGGTTCCTGCGCTTTCAACGATTCTTTCCGCGTCTGCTCGATCGTCTGATAGCCCGCCGCGTGCGAAAACTGTATGAAACGTCGTAGCGGCAAGCTGGCAGCTTGTGGCTACGAGGCTTGTGGCCAGGAGGCAAGAGGCAAAGGAATGTGCGGCATCGCGGGCATCGTGGATCTGAGAGGGTCACGGTCGATCGAGCCGGGAATCGCGCGGCGGATGGCGGCTGCCATCGTGCATCGTGGACCGGATGAGGACGGCTACTTCGACCGCCCCAATCTAGCGCTTTCGTCGCGCCGGCTCAGCATTGTCGGCTTGCAGGACGGTCGGCAGCCGATCACCAATGAAGACGGCTCGATTGCCGTCGTCTACAATGGCGAGCTGTTCGACTATCCCGAGCGCCGCGCCGATCTCGTCGCGCGCGGCCACGTCTTCCGCACGCACTGCGATACGGAACTCATCCCCCACCTGTATGAAGATCACGGCGAGGAGATGCTGGACAAGCTCCGCGGGCAATTCGCCCTGGCCTTGTGGGACGAGCGCCGACAGCGGTTGATCCTGGCGCGCGACCGTTTCGGCATCTGCCCGCTGTACTGGACACGGCAGACCGGGGCCGACGGCGACCGGCTGCTGTTCGCCTCCGAGATCAAGGCGCTGCTGGCATCGGGGCTGGTGCGTGCCGAGCCGGATCCGCGCGGCATCAATCACGCGTTCACGTTCTTCGCCATGCCTGGCCCGGTGACGTGCTTTGCCGGCGTGCAGATCCTTTTGCCGGGACATTACCTGGTCATCGACCTCGTGGACTCGGGCGCCGCCGTCGTGCGGGAAAAGATTTTCTGGCAGATCGATTTCCCCGATCGCGGGCAGGAGGAGCGGGGGGATCCGCGCCGGGTGGTGGACGAATTCGAGCAGATCTTTCAGGCGGCCGTCGACCGCAGGCTTCGCGCCGATGTTCCGGTTGTTTCGTATCTCTCCGGCGGCGTCGATTCCAGCGTCGTCGTCGCTCATGCCTGCCATTTGCGCCGCCAGGAAGGCAAATCCGCCATTCCGACGTTCACGATCTCCATCCAGGACCCGGAGCTGAACGAGCGCAGCGAGGCCGGTATCGTTTCCCGGCACCTCGGCGCGCGGCCCGTCATCGTCGATTGCGGGCCCAGCGAGATTCTCAATGCCTATCCGCAATTGATTCGCGCCGCGGAAGGTCCGGTCATCGATACCGCATGTGCGGCGCTATTGCTGCTGGCCCGCGAGGTGCACGCCCAGGGGTACAAGGTTGCCCTCACGGGCGAGGGTGCGGACGAATGGCTGGCCGGCTATCCCTGGTACAAGGTCCACAAGCTGCTCGGCTTTCTGGACATCATCCCGGGACTCGGCAAGCTCGTGCGGCGAGCCTATCTGCGCTTTTCCGGAGCGCCGCGCTTTCCGTGGTCGATGGTGAAACGGGTTCACGAAGCAGTCGGCGGCGCCAACGCCTGGCTCGATATCTACGGCCTGTTCAGCGCCAGCAAGCTGCGCCTGTTCAGCGCGGACATGTGGGAACGGCTGGGCGATCACATTCCCTACGCCGATCTGCAGCTCAACCTGGAGCGGGCACGGCGCTGGCATCCGCTGAATCGCTCGCTGTACCTGGGCGCTCGCGTCATGCTGCCCGGCTTGCTGCTGGCCTCGAAGGGGGATCGCGTGGCCATGAATTCCTCGGTCGAGACGCGTTATCCGTTTCTCGACGAGGAGGTGTACGCCTTCCTGGCGAAGCTGCATCCGCGCTGGAAGATGCGTGGCTTTCGCGACAAGTACATCCTCCGGAAAATGGCGGAGCGCTGGGTGCCGCGCGAGATCGCCTGGCGGCGCAAGGCGATGTTTCGCGCCCCTTTCGATGCCTTTCACGCCGACCCGAAAGACTTGCCGCCGTTCGTGGAGCAGCTGCTGTCGCCGGAATCCCTGGCGCGCACGGGTTACTTCGATGTCGACAATGTGCGCCACTGGCGCGACGCCTATCGCAGGCTGCGCGCAGGGTCGGCGCAACGCACCATGATCGAGATGGGCCTGGTTGGCGTCATCTCGACGCAGCTCTGGCATCACACGTACATCGACAGCAGCCTTGCCGATCTGCCGGGTATTGACTCGTCGGCACGGCAAAGCGAAGAATGCGTTGCCAATCTGCAATCGTCGATCTGAACGGGCCCTTTGCATAGAATCCCGACGGGGAATGACATGTCCTACTCTCTGGCAACTCTGTGGTACGAACGGCAACGCTACCTGCCCGGCGTGCTGGCCGTCGGCTTCAGCGCCTTGCTGATCGCCCTGCAGTCCGGACTGTTGCTGGGCCTGTTCTCGGTCACGTCGATTCCGATCGACCGGTCCAGGGCCGACATCTGGGTCGGGCAGCCGAAGGTGGAGAGCGTGGATCTGGGCCGGCCGATCCCCGAGTCATGGCAATCGTACCTGGCCTATCCGGAAGTCGAGCGGACGGAAAGCTACATACAGGGCTACGCCTACTGGAGCAAGCCGGCACCGGCGGGCGGCATGGAGCTATGCATGCTGGTCGGCACCCGACTCGGCAAGGATGCGCTCGGCGCGGTGGACGGACTGAAGGCCGAGCATCGAGCGGCGCTTTCGGAGGCCGGCGCCGTGGTGATCGACAAGAGTGAGTTCAAGCGACTGGGCATTGAAAAGGTTGGCGAGACCGCCGAGGTGGCCGGCAAGCGCGTGCGGGTCGTGGGCATCGTCGAGGGCCTGCGCAGCATCGCCGGGCCATACGTGTTCTGCTCGCTGGAGACAGCCCATGCGTTGCTCAAGATGCCGCCGGGGCAGACCACGTTCTTGCTGGCCAAGTGCAAGAATCCCGAAGATGCCCGGAGCGTGGTCGAGCGCTTGAAGAACACGACGGACAAGGTCGATGCCTTCACCAGCTTGCAGTTCTCGCGCAAGAGCCGTGTCCACTGGCTGTTCAAGACCAAGGCCGGCATCGCTCTGGGGCTGGCGGCAGCGCTGGGCTTGCTCGTCGGCATGGTGGTGACGAGCCAGACGCTGTACGCGGCCACAGCGGCGTCATTGCGGGAGTATGCCGTGCTCCGCGCCCTCGGCATCCCGCGCTGGCGGATGGCGGCCACGGTCGTGGCACAATCGTTCTGGATCGGCGTGGCTGGCATCGTTCTGTCCGTGCCGGTGATTTTCGCCCTGGCCAAGCTCGGCAATCTCCTGGGCGCCAAGGTGGACATGCCCCCCTGGCTCCTGGCCGGCGCGGTCACAGTCACCATGCTGATGGCCCTCGTCTCCGGGCTCATGGCCCTGAGGTCACTACGCATGGTGGAGCCGGTGGCGCTGTTGCGCTAGTTGGCCATTTCACAATTCCTGAGCAGTGAATGGTCGTATTTCGGGAGGGCGAGGCTCCTGCCGAGCCGTGAACCCACTTGGTTATTGTCGCTCCACGGCTCGGCAGGAGCCTCGCCCTCCCACCGCCGACCGCTGGACTTACTTGGCATTTGCCCGGCTGCTCACGCGTGCGTTTCGAGGTGAACGGTTGCTGGTCGGATCACTTTGTCTCACCGGTACATCTGGCACAATCCCACCGCGGCGAGCAGCAACTTATTGCAATGAAATGATTTTGCAATTGGAAAGGATGCGGTATTCTGGTGAAATTGTAGTATAATGATCGACTTGAAGCCTGGGTGTACTGAGGAACAGTGCATGTACCACGAGAGGGGACATGGCGAGCCAAGTCTCCGCGCTACAGGATTGGTGCGAAGCTTCGGAGCCGGCGAGACGCTGACCACCGCTCTTAACAGCGTGTCGATCGACATGTATCCGGGGCAACTCGCCTTGCTGATGGGTCCGTCGGGCAGCGGCAAATCCACGCTGCTGGCGGTGCTCTCGGGGCTTTTGCGCCCCGACGCGGGCAATGTCTATGCTCTCGGACGCGACCTCTGGGGCATGTCCGAACGACAGCGCGAGCAGTTCCGTCTCGATTACTGCGGCTTCATCTTCCAGGGCTACAATCTGTTCCCCGCATTGACGGCGCGACAGCATCTCGAGATGATCTTGCGCTGGGGCAAGAACTTGCCTGCCCGCGAGGCACACGAGCGCGCCACCGACATGCTGGGTCTGCTCGGACTCGCCAAGAAGGCCGATCTCCGCCCTGCCCAGATGTCCGGCGGCGAGAAACAGCGCGTGGCCATCGGCCGGGCGCTGATCAAGGAACCGGCCTTCTGCTTCGCCGACGAGCCCACTGCCGCCCTCGACTGGAAGCATGGCGAGCAAGTGATCGAATTGCTGCGCATGGCCGCCCACGACGAGGGAGCCACCATTCTGGTCGTCGCCCACGATTCGCGCATCATCCCCCATGCGGATCGTGTATTCCATCTGGAGGATGGTTGCTTGCTCGAACCCGGGATCGACGAGGCCGAGCGCGCCCTGAGGGTTATTCAAGGATCGAAATCGCTGGCCAGCGGTTTCTGAGGTTTCTGAGGTTTCTGAGGCTTCTGCGGCCTCCAAGCTGGCCCGAACCGTCCTCGACGGGAACATGGATGTGCAGGGGAGCCGACCATGCGACGTAATGATGCTGCTATCGGCGAGTTCGAGCAAAGACCTTCTCCCCTGGCATTGCATCCGGAGCGTCCCGAACCGGGCAAACCTCCGGCCGAGGTCGCCGCGCCCACGCACGGTGGTGCGGCCGGCAAGACGCTCAAGGAGGCCAAGATGAACGGCCGCTCCGGCCCGTCACGCCTCGTCTGGGCCCTCGGCATCCTGCTCCTGATCATCACCGCTGTGATCGCCATCTGGGCAGTCAATTCTTCCGGGGACAACGGCGGCAGCCCGGTAGACAAGGAGCGAAAGGACGCCCCTCCGGCCGTGGTCGCGCTGGGCTTCGTGTTCTCCGATCCGGACGTGGTCAACCTGTCTCCGACACGGCCGGGCCGCGTGGACTACGTTGCTCCCGAGGGCCCGGCACTCATCAAGAAGGGCGACGTGCTGCTTCGCCTCGACGATCGCATCGCCAAGCTGGAGGTGGAAGCTGCCCAAGCCGCCCTCGCCGACGCCCGGGAAGAACTCAACCGGGCCAAGAATCTTCCCGAAAAGCACCTCATCGACCTGGAGCTACAAAAGGACGCCATCGAAGTGGCGCAAAGCAAGCTGAAAATCCAGGACAACGAGCTGAAGATCAAGCAAAGGCAATTTGACAAGAAGCTCATCAACCGCGAGGAGCTGGAGATCAGCAAGGTGCAGGCCCACGTCCAGAAGACGCTCATCGAAGCCGAAGAGGCCAAGTTTCGCGCCTTGAAACTCATCAAGCCGGAATTGCAGGTGGCCCGGGCCAATCATGACGTGGAGGCCAAGAAGGTGCTGCTCAGGAAAGCCGAGCTGGCACGGGATGAATGTGAGCTGCGTGCGCCGAGCGACGGCACTGTCCTGCGCGTCAACATCAGCGCCGGCGAGGTCCTCACCGCCCAGGCGAAGCTGCCTGCCATGCAGTTCTGTCCGGACGCACGCCGCATCGTTCGGGCCGAGGTCCCGCAGGAATGGTCCGATCTCGTCGAGAAGGGTCAAAAGGTGACCATCGAGGACGACACCCGGGCCAGGCGCGAATGGACTGGCACCATACGCGAAGTTTCCGACTGGTTCAGTCCTCGCCGACACCCCATCATCGAGCCGATGGTCTTCAACGACGTCCGCACCCTGGAATGCGTCATCGACGTGGCCCCCGGCGGCCCGGCATTACGCATCGGCCAGCGCGTCCGCGTCAACATCCCGCGCAAGCAGGGTGCGGCAAGCAAATGATTGCAGGCGGGATGGCCTCGCCATGCGACAATTCGTTGCCGGGGTGCCGAGAGGGGGGTGGCAACGCAACGAATCCTGAAAGCGGGAGCATCAGCGTGACGGACGAGTCCCTGGCCGAGGTCGGCGAGTTGCCGCTGTCCGATCCGCGCCATCCGTTTCATCGGCTGCACATGGAGATGGCCCTGGAGGAGGCGGCCAGCGCCGTCGACGAGGACGAGGTTCCCGTCGGCGCCGTGATCGTGTCGCTAGAGCGCGGCGTCATCGCCCGGGCCCACAATCAGCGGGAGCAATTGCACGATCCAACCGCCCACGCCGAGATGATCGCCATCACGCAGGCCGCCAACGCCCTGCAATCGTGGCGGCTGGAACGGTGTGTGCTCTACGTGACGCTGGAGCCGTGCCCGATGTGTGCCGGCGCCATCGTGCAGGCCCGGCTGCCGCTGGTCGTCTACGGCGCCGCCGATCCGAAAGCGGGGGCCTGCGACACGCTGTACCAGATCACCTCCGATGCCCGGTTGAATCATCGTGCCGAGGTGGTCGGCGGCGTGCTGGCCGACCGCTGTGCGGCCATCCTGAGCGACTTCTTCGCGGCCAAGAGACGGCGGTCCTCCTCGAAGTGACAGGTCCAGTCGGTTCATGATTCATCATTCTTCATTTGCATTCTTCATTCTGAACACTCGCGCATCCGTATTGACCCCCTTTAGCCGCACTCTTAGACTGGAGTTTTGGGTCGGTGGGGCGGAATCTGCGGATTATAATGAAAATGCCCAATTTGCGGGGCGTGGCGTGCTGGCTTCGTTGCCGATTTTCACTGCCGCCGGCGTCCCATTGTAGGTAGGACGGGCCTCCAGGTCCGTCGGGACGGACGGCCCGGAAGGCCGTCCTACGTTATTTCGGCTCGCCCGGGTGCGGGCCCAGGAACCACTGCACATGGCGCAATCTCAGATCGAAGGCAATTTCATCGAACGCATGATCGACGGCTTCGGCTCCTTCATGGAGGGGGTCGTCGGCGGGTTGGGGCGCATCTTCGGCTCCAGCAACGAGCGCTTCGTGCGCTCGCTCGGCTTCCTGCGCTACCGCGACGGCTCGACGGCCATCGCGCCAGGCTCGCTGCTCGCTCAGGTCAACGCCCTCGAAGAGCACATGAAGTCGCTGTCCGACGACGAGCTGAAGGCCTTGACGCCCGTTTTCCGGCAACGGCTCGCCGATGGTGAGACGCTCATGGACCTGCTGCCCGAGGCGTTCGCCGCCTGCCGCGAGGCCGCCTTCCGCACCAAGAACATGCGGCACTTCGATACGCAGATCATCGGCGGCATCGTCCTGCACCAGGGCAAGATCGCCGAGATGGTCACCGGCGAGGGCAAGACGCTGGTCGCCACGCTGCCGGCGTATCTCAACGCCCTCACCGGCCAGGGCGTGCACATCATCACCGTCAATGACTATCTCGCGCGTCGCGACTGCGAGTGGATGTCGCCCATTTATCACGCGCTGGGTATCACCTGCGGCTTCATCCAGAGCGACATGGAGAACGTGCCGCGCCGGCAAGCTTACGAGTGCGACATCACCTACGGCACCAACAGCGAGTTCGGCTTCGACTACCTGCGTGACAACATGAAGCCGGCCCGCTGGGGCGACCCGGCCTACGAACCCGGCGCCCAGCAGGTGCAGCGCGGCCTGCACTACGCCATCATCGACGAGGTGGACAACATCCTCGTGGACGAGGCCCGCACGCCGCTCATCATCTCCGGGTCGGCGTTCGGCGACCTGCGCCGCTATGCCCGCGCCAACGACATCGCCGCGCAGCTGTCGGAACTGGAGAAGCGCGCCAAGGCACGCGGACTCGTGCCGGCCAGGGTTGCGCCGGAGCAAGAGAAGCCCGAGGACGAAACGGCTCCCAGGCAAGAAGGTGAAGCGGCAAACGAGGGGGAGGCCGACGACGGCCCAGTTGCCGACGAGAAGCAGGTGCGCGAGGGCTATTATTTCGAGGTCAAGGAGAAGGAGCGGACCTGCCATCTCACCGACGAGGGCGTGCGCAAGGCGGAAGAACTGGCCGGTGTCGAGAGTTTCTACACCGCCGGCAACATGGAATGGCCGCACCTGATCGACAACGCCCTCAAGGCGCATCACCTCTATCAGAAGGACAAGCAGTACGTGGTCATGCGCCATCCCGAGACCAACGAGATGAGCGTGATCATCGTCGATGAGTTCACGGGGCGGCTCATGATCGGCCGGCAGTGGTCCGACGGCCTGCACCAGGCCGTCGAGGCCAAGCACACCCGCGAAGGCGTGAAGATCAAGGAAGAGACGCAGACGCTCGCCACCATCACGCTGCAAAACTACTTCAAGCTCTACGACAAGATCGCCGGCATGACCGGCACGGCCATGACCGAGGCCAACGAGTTCTGGAAGATCTACAAGCTCGAGGTCATCGCCATCCCCACCAACAAGCCGCTCATTCGCGACAACTATCCTGACGTGATCTACCTGTACGCCAAGGAGAAGTGGGAGGCGGTGCTGACGGAAATCGAGCGCATGCACAAGTGGGACCTGCTGCGCATGGCCGACGGCAGCGAGGTGCTGGGAACCATCAAGAAGGAAACCGAGGAAGAGCTCGAGTTCCTGGACAAGGATGCCAAGCAGAAGCGGACCGTGCCGCTGGCGGAGATCGAAGAGATCGAACGTCGCGGTCGGCCCATTCTGATCGGCACCATCGACGTGGACAAGTCGGAAATGCTCAGCAAGATGCTGTCGCGGCACGGCATCAAGCACGAACTGCTGAACGCCAAGCCGGAGTACGCGGCCCGCGAGGCGGAGATCGTGGCCCAGGCCGGACGCATCGGCGCGGTGACGATCTCGACCAACATGGCCGGCCGCGGCACGGACATCATCCTGGGCGGCAACCCGGAGACGCTGGCCTGGGCTCGACTGCGCGACAAGTATCCCACGCGCCTCGACGTGCCTCCCGACGTCTGGAAGAAGACCGTCGATGACATCCGCGAGAAGGAGAAGATGGACGAGGAAGGCCGGCAAGTGGCTGCCATGGGCGGGCTGCACATCGTCGGCACCGAGCGGCACGAGGCGCGGCGCATCGACAACCAGCTGCGTGGCCGGGCCGGCCGCCAGGGCGACCCCGGCTCCGGGCGCTTCTATCTGTCTCTCGAAGACGATCTGATGCGCATCTTCGCCGGCGAGTGGGTCCGCAACTTCCTCGAACGCATGGGCATGCAGCGCGACGAGCCGATCGTCAGCCGCATGGTCAGCCGCCGTATCGAGTCGGCCCAGAAAAAAGTCGAGGAACGCAACTTCGACATCCGCAAGAACCTGCTCGAGTACGACGAGGTCATGGACCATCAGCGCAAGCGCGTCTACAGCTACCGGCAGGACGTGCTGGAGGGCGGCAACTGCAAGGCCCGCGTCCTGAAGATGATCGAGGAACAGCTCGACGTCGCCCTGGGACGATTCCTGGACGACGATTACGGTTCGTCCAGTTTCGCGGAACTGGCGTCGCAACGGCTGGGCGTCGAGTTCGGCGCCGGCGACTTCAGCCGCGCCGAGTTCGAGGACGCCGACAAGTCGGCACGCGACAAGGCCAGCCGCATGGTCCCCACGCAGATTCACGAGGCCATGGAGGAGAACCTCAACCCCGACGTCGAGCAAAGCGAGTGGAACTGGCAGGCGATGGCCAACCATGTCAACGGCCGCTGGGGGTTGAAGACCAACGATCGGCAGCTCAAGCAGATCGGCCGCGACAACCTCTCCACTTACCTCATCGAGCAGGCGGAGAAATCCATCGCCGCCGTCGATCTTTCGAAGGGCAAGTCGTATCTGCTGCCCGACTGGGGTCGCCGTTCGCTATGCGACTGGGTCTATTACAAGTTCCAGATCAAGATCGATCCAGCTTCGCTGGCCGATCTCGGTGAGCCGATCATCAAGGAACGGCTCCTGGACGAGATCGGCAAGCTCTACCGGCAGAAGGAGATTGAGTTCCCGGTGACGGTGGCGATGGCCCGATTCATGTCCGACCGGCAGCACAGCGGCCCCGGCGGCCAGCGCTACGACCGCGAGGGGCTGTATCGCTGGAGCCTGCAGCGCTTCGGCAAGCAGGATGAGAGTGCCAAGGCGGAGGGAGAGACAGCCGCCGTGGCCGCGAGCGAAGGCGGCGGCACGGCCGTTGCCGTCGCGCCGGCGCTGTCGCTGGCGGCCTATGGCCTCAGCGAGGAGGACTTCCGCACGCAGTCCCGGGTCAAGCTCAACGAAGCCCTGATGGACATCAGCCACAAGTCGTACCCGAAGATCGGCCACAAGGAGATCGACGCCAAGCTGGCGGAGGCCTTCCAGGGCGCCAGCGTCTCCGAGGAGGAGGACGCCCGCGAGGTGGCCGAGTGGATGAAGGCCGAACTGGACCTCGACGTGCCCGTTGAAATGCTCACCGGCGTCAGCGAGGAGCGCGCCCGCGACATCCTCTGGACCGCCTTCGATGACCGCCACCGCCCCGAGATGAAGCGCATGGAGCGCAGCCTGCTCCTCAACCAACTCGACAACTCCTGGAAGAACCACCTGTACACGATGGACCATCTCCGCCAGGGTATCGGTCTGGTGGGCTACGCCCAGATCGACCCGAAGACGGAATACAAGCGGCAGGGCATGAGGGAATTCGACCAGATGTGGGAAGCCCTGCAGGACAAGGTCAGCGACATCGTCTTCCGCATGGAGGACGACGAGAGCTTTCAAGAATCGGTCTGGTCCATCGACTCGGTCAGCCACGCTTCCGGGCCGAGCATGCAGTCGTTCCAGTCGGAAGGCACGGCCAGCCAGCACACCGCCGTCAAGAAGGAGCCGATTCGCAACCGCACGGCACGCGTCGGCCGCAACGACCCCTGCCCCTGCGGCAGCGGCAAGAAGTACAAGAACTGCTGCATGCGCAAGGCGGCGGGATAGGCCGAGGGCAGCCTGACGGATACGGATGATGCCGACTAGACGGGCGGCTGCGCTGAAAAGACTGCGAGGGTTAAGCACTCGCGTACTGGAACATCTCGCCAAGCTCAGCGAACCTTCAGAAGTTGATCTGCTCCATTGGAGGGTAGAGATTGACAACTGGTTGAATCAGATGGAGGCAGTGCTGGACCATGTCGGCAAGAAAACCGCGGAAGAATGGTCGGCCCGGATCACCGAATGGCGTGGCCGCGCCGAAAAGGCGTAAGGAGCCGAAATCGGACCTGGCACTCCGTAATCGGCTGATCGATGCGCTCAACGCCTACTCCATGCATGCTGAGTCTGCTGCCGACAAGCACGATTTTTATTTCCACATGACCGACTGGATTTCGGACCTGGAGGATTTGGCCGCTCTCTACAAGGATCCGACTACCTTCGACCGCAAGCAATCGCGCCAGGTTATCTTTGGGTTTCTGGTTCATGCAGTCGGGCATCTGAATGCAGCCAGCCGTCTGCTGCTCGGAGAGGTGTGCGATCCGTTCACCAAGGAGTCAAAGTGATTGGACTCGGCTTGCTGAAACGCGAGCCAAGCGCCTCAATCTGGGATCAATCTGGTAAGCGCCACCTTGATCGCGCAGCCCCTCGGTAATCCGACTGTTTCGGGAAAGGACTCCCATGCGCTACGTCCTCAACATCATCTACCTGCTCTTGCTGCTCGTACTCTCCCCCTGGCTCATCTACAAGGCCCTCACCACCGGTAAATTTCGCCGCGGTCTGTGGGTCAAGCTGACCGGTCGGGCCTGCGTGCGCGAAACGCAAGCGTCGTGCGCCTGGTTTCACGGAGTCTCGCTCGGTGAAATCCATCTCCTCGGCCCGGTCGTGGCGGCGTTCCGGAAACGGCATCCCGACTGGCAGTGCGTCGTGTCCACGACGACCGATACCGGCTTCGAGGAAGCGACGAAGCGCTTCGCCGATCTGCCGGTGTTCCACTGGCCGCTCGATTTCTCCTGGGCGGTGTCGCGTGCGCTGCGTCGCGTGCAGCCAAGCCTCGTCGTCCTGGCCGAATGCGAGCTATGGCCGAACTTTCTCTCCGCGTGCAAATCGGCGGGTGTTCAGGTCGCCGTCATCAATGGCCGGATGAGTCCGCGCAGCCGGCGGCGCTTCGAGAAGTTCCGCTGGCTGGTGAGCGGGTTGTTTCGCCGGCTCGATCTCTGCGCGGTGCAAACCGAGGAGCACGCCGCTGCCTTTCGTAGCCTCGGCTCGCCCAGCGTCGTCGTCACCGGTTCGGTCAAGTACGACGGCGCCAGCCTGGACCGCGACAATCCACGCACGCGCGACATGGCCCGGCTTTTGGACATCACGCCGGACGACTTCGTGTTGGTGGCCGGCAGCACCCAGGCACCCGAAGAGCAGGTCATCCTCGACACTTACCTCAAGACCAAAGCCCGACATGCCAACCTGCGGCTCATCCTGGTCCCGCGCCATCGCGAGCGCTTCGACGAGGTAGCGGCGCTCATCGACAGGGCCGGTGTGCCGTTTCTGCGTCGCAGCCGGATGGACGGCCCTGCCAAGCGGCATGACGTGATGCTGAGCGACACCATCGGCGAGCTGAGCGCCATCTGGGGCCTGGCCGATGTCGCCTATGTTGGCGGCAGCCTCGACGGCGTCCGCGGCGGACAGAACATGATCGAGCCGGCCGCGTATGGCGCCGCCGTGCTCTTTGGCCCGCATACCTGGAACTTCAAGGACACCGTGGCCCGGCTGCTGGAGCATGGTGCCGCAGTGCAAGTCGCCGACGCCGGCGAACTGGAGAACGAAGTCGCCCGGCTGCTGGGCGATGCACATGCCCGGCAAGAACTCGGTGAAGCGGCCCGGCACTTCGTCTTCTCGCAGCAAGGCGCTACCGCGAAGACGTTGCAGGCGCTGGATGAGTCGATCAGGGAATCTCAAGTCACGTCACGAGCGGCTTGATTGTTCATCCCACTTCCGGCAGCACCCACGGCTTGCGATACTCGCGCCGGCCGCGCAGAGCGTTGGCTTCCTTGTCGTTGCCGAAGGTTTCGGTCCTGGGATCGATGATTAGCTTGCGGCCGCCGAGCCGTGCGGAGATGTTGCCGGCGTGACAGAGGATGGACGCCGGGTGGCCGATGGTCTCCAGGTCGCAGGCGGGGCGGCGGCGCGAGCGGATGCAGTCGATGAAGTCCTGGACGTGCGGTCCCTCGTGGCTGTCGCCTGAGACCTCGCGGACCAGCTTGCCGCCCGGCCCGAAGGCGCGCCAGCGGCGATTGCCGAGCACGATGTAGCCCTGGTCGCCGTACACGGCCGCGCCTTCCGTCTCGTCCTCCATGCGATACGGCGCCCAGATGCGCATCTCGTAGGTCAGCAGCTTCGGCGTCTTGCCGTGGTACTCGTAATTGACCTGCATGGTGTCGGGGAATTCCTGGGCGTCGTCGAAGTACCACTTGTTGCCGCTGGTGTAGACAGCAGCCGGCAGGCCGAGCGGTTCCTCCTTCTGGGCAATGCAGGCGGCATTGAGGGCGGCGAAGGCCATGTCGAGTCGATGGACGCCATCGTTGCCGAGGTCGCCGGTGCCGTAGTCGTAGAACCAGCGCCAGTTGCCGTGGAAGCGATTGCGGTTGAACGGCCGCAGCGGCGCCGAGCCGAGCCACATGTCGTAATCGACGCCGTCAGGGGGCTTGCCGTCGGCCGGCCTGCCGATGGGGCGTTGCCTGTCGCTCTCCCATGCCTTGGCCACCAGGCAGCGGCCCAGCGCCCCGCTGCGGATGTACTCCAGGGCGGTGATCATGCGCTGCGTGGTGCGATGCTGCGAGCCCATCTGCACGATACGCCGGTGCCGCCGCATGGCCGCCACCATGCGCATGCCCTCCTCGATGTTGTGCGCATCCGGCTTCTCGACGTATACGTCCTTGCCGGCGATGCAGCCCAGGATGGTCGGGATCGCGTGCCAGTGATCCGGCGTGCCGACGACAAGGGCATCGATCTTCTTGTCGTCGATGATGCGGCGAAAGTCGCCGGTGGTCCACGGCTTGCGATTCTGCCGCTTCTGCACCTCGGCGACCGCGGCCGGCAGACGCCGGCTATCGAGATCGGCGATGGCGACCAGGTCCACGTTCTTGTTGCTGGCGAAGGTGCGGATGAGCTGCAAGGCCCGGCCGCCGGCGCCGATGGCACCCACGCGTACTCTGTCGTTGGCCCCCGCTGCCCGTGCCGAGGCGCTCAGCGCCAGGGCGCCCGCCGTCGTGCCGCCGAGAAAGCTCCTGCGATTCATGGTGACCACTCCGAAAATGAATGACTGTGGATTCTGGCCATTCTCATCAGTCGCCGCTCGCCACCGCCTCGCTCTTGTAGATGCGGATCTTCTTCAGCCTTGCCAGCACCTGATTGAAATCGGCCGGGCGCTGTTCGCGCTTCTTGGCCAGCATGTCGAGGACAAGCTGGGCAAACTCATCGGAAAGGTCCGGATTGTGCGCCTGCGGCGACACGGGCTTCTCGGCGATGTGCTTGCCAAGCAGTTCCTGGTTGCTGCCTGCGCGAAACGGCGGTCGATAGGTCGTGATCTCGTAGATCGAGGCGCCGAAGCTGTAGACGTCGGCGCGCTCGTCGAGGTCCTCGCCGCGGATCTGCTCGGGAGACATGTAGCTGCGCGTCCCTTGCGTCGTGGTCTTGCGGGCGAACAGCTTGCCGAAAAACCCGGCCTTCTGCTTCTTCTGCGCCAGGGCGAAGTCGCCGACGCGCACCTCGCCGGCATTGTTGGTGAAGATATTGTCCGGCTTCACGTCGCGATGCACCCAGCCACGCTGGTTCATGTAGCCCAGCCCGGTCGCGGCCAGCGTGATAACGCGGGCGGCATGCTCCTTGATGAAGTCGAACTGCTTGCGGACGATGCGATGCTTGAGGCTGGCAATCGGGAAGAACTCGGTGACGACGTACGGATTGCGGGCGTCCTTGTTGATCTCGATGGTCTTGAGGAGATTGGGATGGGCAAGCAGCTTGCCGACCTCGCCGTCATTGAAGAGCATGCGCCGCTGGGCCGGGTCGCCCGCCTTTTCGGGCAGGAGCAGCTTCATGCAGAAGCGCCGCCCCGACATGTCGGTCACTTCCCAGGTTTGCATGCTATGGCCGGTGAGCATGACGTTCACCAACCGGTAGTTGCCTACGATCTCTTCCGCCACGGCCGCCTCGGTTCGGGCGACAGCCTGCGTATTCGGGTTTTGCGAGTGGGTCTATGAGAAGAACATAACCGGCAACGCTGAAATGTCAACGTTTTCGTTGCCGAAATCGGCTGGCCGCACCGACGAAGAAGATGGTGGCGAGCCGGAGGGCAGCAACCAGCAAGCGACGGCGACCGTCGCCCATGCTGCGGGGCAGGCTCGGCCGGCGGGAGATGCAACGCGCTCTGATCCGGATTGCCAACATGACCCTGCCATCCGTAAAATGTGCTGGCATGACCCGGTGCCCTGACCGGAGCCGGAGACGTTCGGGACCTTCAGGGCGAACTCGCTTCTCTTCTACGGTTACTCCCGGCTTCCAAATTGAGAGCAAATCATGTGGGACGTGCTATACGCTCTGGGGCGCGGCCTGATCAAGTTTCTCATCGCGCTGTTCATCGGCGTGGGGGTGGGGCTGGTGACGATTGGTTCGCTGGCGATCAAGTCCCCCGAAGTATGGAACTTCCGCCAGCCGCCGCCGTTCGGTCCGCTGCTGCTTGGCATCGGCGCCGGGTTGCTCACCGCCGGCGCCGTGATGTTCATCTTGATATTCATTCCCTGGCCCCGGCGCTCCGCTCCGCTCGTGGGGTCCGCGCGGCGCGAGGACGGCGGGCCTGGCGAGGAGCCGTTGCCCGGCTCGACGTTCGCGCGCGCCGAGTCATTTCGCCGCGAGACGCCGGGCGGGGCTTGAATTTTCCTGGGCCGTCCCAATAAAGTGAAGATGAAGCCAGCTTTCTGGCCGGAGTGGCGGAATTGGCAGACGCGCCAGCTTGAGGGGCTGGTTTCCTTCGGGAAGTGCAGGTTCGAGTCCTGTCTCCGGCAATCCTTCCCAGCTCACCGTCGCATTTTCAGTCCTGAGCCTCCGGTGCTCAGCGCGCGGAGGAATGCACCGTGCCAAGCAGTGCTGACAGCCTGGGCGAACTGGCGACGCAGTGGACGCGCGTCTTCGAGGCGCAGGAGTCGCGCGGCGATCGTGCCGAGGCGGCGCGGCACGACCTGCTGGTCCGCTATCACCACGCCGTGCATCGCTACTTTCAGGAACAGCTCCGCGATCCGCATGCGGCCGGCAAGCTGTTCAGCAACTTCGCGCTGCGCGTCCTGGAGGTGCATGCCTTCCTCAGGCGTGCCGATCCGGAACGCGGCCGCTTCCGCGATTACCTGCGCACCATCCTGCGTCGCATGGTGGTCGATCATTACCGCGAGCAGCAACGCGAGCAGAAGAAGCAGCAACCCCTCATGGCCGGCAGCGACAATGAGCCGGCCGAGTCCGCCGCCACTCCCGAGGAGGACCAGCGCTTCATCGCCTTGTGGCGACAGGAATTGATCGACCAGGCCTGGAAAGCACTGGAGGCGGCGGAGCAAGCGACCGGCCAGCCATTTGCATCGTTCTTGCGCTATCAATCGGACCACCCCGGCTGCCGCTCAGCGGACATCGCCGCACACTTCACGGCCGTCGGCAAGAAATACACGGCCGCCGGCGCCCGCCAGATCGTTCATCGTGCCCGCGAACGCTTCGGTGAGTTGCTGGTTGCGGAAGTTGCCCGCTCGCTGCGCAGCGGCGATGAGAAGGTTCCGGCCGACCACATCGAACGCGAACTCATCGAACTGAACTTGCTCTTCTCGTACTGCAAGACGGCCCTGGAAAAATACGCTTGAGTGCGTCGGGATCGACCGGGAGCAAGCGGACAGCCTCTCAGTACTTTGCCATCTCCGTACCTCCCGCGGCGTTGCCGAGCTTCTTGATGGTGTCGCCGGCGGCACTGAGCATGAGGCGCAGGTCGCTGCCGATGGCGATGAACTGCCAGCCTTCGGCAATGCGCTGCAGGGCTTCCTCGGCGCTGCCGCAGTGCAGGCCGGCGGCGACCTTTTGCTTCTGGCAGGTGTCGAGGATATGCTTCATGGCCTGGCGGGTGGCGTTGGCGCTTGGCGGCGCGCCGTTGTGGTCGCGCATGCTGGCGGCCAGGTCGTTGGGGCCCACGAAGATGGCGTCGATGCCCGGCACCGAGAAGATCTCGTCGGCGTGCTCGACTGCCTGGATGTGCTCGCACTGCAGGACGATCAGCAATTCGTCGTCGGCATGCGCGAAGTAGTCGCTGGCGTCGGTGTCGAAGTTGAGGGCATGGACGCTGCCGCCGACGCTGCGCGTGCCGCGCGGCGGATAGAGTGCTGCATCGACCGCACGTGCTGCTTCCTCGACGGAATTGACCATGGGGACGACGATGCCGTGGGCGCCATTATCCAGGACGCGCTTGATGTTCTCGTGGCTGTTGGAGGGGACGCGGGCCAGGGCGGTGCAGCCGGCATCGGCGATCGAGGCGAACATGTGCGTCGCCGTCTCCCAATCTACCAGCGTATGCTCGATATCCACCGTCAACCAGTCAAAGCCGGCTCGCGCCAGGAAACGCGAGGCGATGATGTTGCCCAGCGATAGCCAGGTGCCGACGGCGGGTTTGCCGGCCCGCAACGCTTTCTTGACAGAGTTTTCACGCATGTGATTGGCCCGTGTTCGTGGTTTGTTGTGGAGCAATTGTATGTCTACGTGCGGGCGATTGCAGTACAATCGCAGGGAGCAAGGGACGACGGCTACTGATACCGACCACGGACAAACAGCAACGGACAAAATGGACATCACTTCCGAGATCCAGGCCGCCCGGGCCCGGCTGGACCCACTGTACCAGCAGATCGCCCGCGTCATCGTCGGCCAGAAGGCGATGGTGGATGGCCTGCTGGTCGGACTACTCACCGGCGGGCACATGCTCCTCGAAGGCGTGCCGGGGCTGGCCAAGACGATGGCGGTGCGGACGATTGCGCGTGCCTTGCACCTGTCGTTCCAGCGCATCCAGTTCACGCCGGACTTGCTGCCGGCCGACGTCATCGGCACGCAGGTCTTCAACCCGCGCTCCGGCGAGTTCAGCATCAAGAAAGGGCCGATCTTCGCCAACATCGTCCTCGCCGACGAGATCAACCGTGCTCCCGCCAAGGTGCAGAGCGCTCTGCTGGAAGCCATGCAGGAGAAGCAGGTCACCATCGGCGACACGACGTATCCGCTCGAGCAACCCTTCCTGGTGCTGGCCACGCAAAACCCGATCGAGCAAGAGGGGACGTATCCGCTGCCCGAGGCGCAGGTCGATCGCTTCATGCTCAAGTTGAAGCTGAACTATCCGTCGAAGCAGGAGGAACTGGCCATCCTGGAGCGGATGCAGGCCATCGAGCCGGAGATCGCCGTGGACGCCGTGTTGTCGGCCGACGACGTCTTCGCGCTTCGCCGGGAAGTGGATCGCATCTACGTCGATGACAAGATCAAGCGCTATATCGTCGAAATTGTGCATGCCACGCGTCGGCCGGGTGACTATGGCCTCGACCTGGCGGCCTATATCCAGTACGGGGCCAGTCCGCGGGCGACGATCTTCCTGACGCGTGGTGCCCGCGCTCATGCCTTCCTTGCCGGCCGGGCCTACGTCACGCCTGAGGACGTGAAAAACGTCGGCTATGACGTGCTCCGTCACCGCGTCAGCACTACCTACGAGGCCGAGGCGGAGGAGATTCCGTCCGAAAAGCTGCTGGAGCGGATTCTCAATCACCTGAAGGTGCCCTGACGACCCGGCAAGAATTGCGGTCGAAGCCTCACGAGGATTGACTGGCTTCCGTGAACGCGAGGCGTAAACAAAAGGCATGAGCCGCGTCGTCGAGCAATACCGGCAAGCGTGTGAATATCTGGCGGGTGGAGTGTCGTCCTCGACGCGTGTCAACCGCGCCGTCGGCCATGCCATGCTGTTCGATCGTGCGGCCGGCTGCCGGTTGTGGGACCTCGACGGCAAGGAGTACATCGATCTCTGTTGCAGTCACGGCGCGACGCTGCTCGGCCACGGCGATGCGGGCGTCCGCAAGGCCGTCGATCGAGCCATCGAGCGCGGGGCTGCCTGCTCGTACGAGAATGAGCAACACACCGAATTCGCCCGCGTGCTGTGCGAGGTGATTCCGTGCCTGGAGCGCGTGCGTTTCACCGGTTCGGGGACCGAGGCGACGATGCATTGCATCCGGCTGGCTCGCGCCGTCAGCGGCCGGGGCAAGATCCTCAAGTTCGAGGGTAATTTTCACGGCTATCATGACCAGGTCATGTTCGCCATCGGCACGCCGGCCGATCGTCTCGGCCCCGAAAGCGCGCCGGCGGCGTTTCCCGGTTCCACCGGCATCTCCCCGGGACTCGAGCAACACCTTGTCATCGTGCCGTACAACCGGCCGGACCTTTTCGAGACGGCGTTTCTGCGGCACAAGCACGAGCTGGCTGCCGTGCTGTGCGAGCCGATCTACTACAACGCCGGCTGCGTCATCCCCAGCCAGGAGTTCATCACGCGACTGCGGCAACTGACGCGCGACCACGGCGTGCTGCTGATCTTCGACGAGGTGCTCAGCGCCTTTCGCGCCTGTCTGGGAGGCGCCCAGGAATATCTGAAGGTGACGCCGGACCTGTGCACGCTGGGCAAGGCGGTGGGGGGCGGCTATCCGCTGAGCGTCTTCGGCGGTCGGCGCGACATCATGGACCGGCTCATGCCGACGGGCGATTGCCAGCACAGCGGCACGTACAACGGCCATCCGGTCGCCGTTGCCGCCGGCCTCGCCGCGGTGACCGCTTACCGTCAGCCGGGCTTTTACGAGCACATTCATGCCGTCAGCCGCAAGCTGTGCGACGGGCTCACGGACATCCTGGCGCGGCACAGGGTTGCTGCCCGCGTTCAGGGCCTGGGGGCGCGCTTCGGCATCTACTTCGGCGTCAAGGAACCAGTGCTAAACTATCGCGATGCGATCAGCCATCATCGGGAAATGATGCTGCGTTTCGTCGCCGCCGCCATCCGACACGGCGTCTACTTCCACGACTACGGCGGCGCCCCCTGCCACCACGGCTTCTGCGCGGCCATGACGCTGGCGGATACCGACGAGGCTCTCAGGCGACTGGATCATGCGTTGCGGGATTTGTCTTCCGAACCCGAAGCGTGACGCGTCGGACTCTATTCACTTCTGCCCCAGCAACTGCCTCAGCACGAATTGCAGGATGCCGCCGTGCTGGTAATACTGCGCCTCGCCGGGCGTGTCGATGCGGATGATGGCGGTGAACGGCTTGCCGCCGGCCTTCACCTGGATGGTCTTGCCGGCGGCGAAGTCCTTGCCGAGCGTGGCGGCGATGCCTTCAAGATCGTACACCTCCTCGCCGGTGAGGCCCAGGGAGGCGGCGTTCTCGCCGGGCATGAACTGCAGCGGCAGGATGCCCATGCCGACCAGATTGCTGCGGTGGATGCGCTCGTAGCTCTCGGCGATGACGGCACGGATGCCGAGCAGGTACGGCCCCTTGGCGGCCCAGTCGCGCGAGCTGCCCGAGCCGTACTCCGTGCCGGCGATCACCAGCAGGGGCACGTTGTCCGCCTTGTACTTCATGGCGGCGTCGTAAATCGACATCGGAGCGCCGTCAGGGAGATGCCGGGTGACGCCGCCTTCGGTGCCGGGGGCGAGGAGATTTTGCAGGCGCACGTTGGCGAAGGTGCCGCGGACCATGACCTCGTGGTTGCCGCGACGCGCACCGTACTGGTTGAAGTCCCCTTGAGCCACACCATTGGCGAGCAGATACTGCCCGGCGGGGCTGTCCTTCTTGATCGACCCGGCCGGCGAGATGTGGTCGGTAGTGATGCTGTTGCCCAGCAGTGCGAGGACACGGGCTCCCTTGATGTCGCTGAGCGGCGCCGGCCTGGCCGGCATGTCCTCGAAGTACGGCGGATGCTTGACATACGTGCTCTTGCCGTCCCAGGCGAAGAGATCGCCCGTCGGCACCTGCATCGTTTGCCAGGCAGAGTCGCCCTTGAAAACATCCCGGTAAATCCGGCTGAACGTCTCCGGGGTCACACAACGACGGATGGTCTCCGTGATCTCCTTCTGGCTCGGCCAGAGGTCGCGGAGAAAAATCGGCTTGCCGTCGGTCCCGGTGCCCAGCGGGTCGTTGTCGAAGTCGAAGTCGATCCGGCCGGCCAGGGCATAGGCGACCACCAGCGGCGGCGAGGCGAGGTAGTTCGCCCGCACTTCGGGATGCACGCGCCCTTCGAAGTTGCGGTTGCCCGAGAGCACGCTGGCCACCACCAGCGCGTGGTCGGCGATGGTCTTCGAGATCTCCGGCGCCAGCGGCCCGCTATTGCCGATGCACGTCGTGCACCCGTAGCCGACGAGGTAGAAGCGCAATTGCTCCAGCGGCCGCATCAACCCGGCCTGGACCAGGTATTCCGTCACCGCCTTCGAGCCGGGCGCCAGCGACGTCTTCACCCACTGCTTGGTTTGCAGCCCCTTCTCGGCCGCCTTCTTCGCCAGCAAGCCAGCAGCGACCAGCACGGATGGATTCGACGTGTTCGTGCAGCTGGTGATGGCCGCGATCACCACCTTGCCATGCTCCGCGGGCAACGAGCCTGGCGAGCCGGGAGCGTTAGCGACCGGAGTACCCGGAGCAGCGGCGACCGGCAGCGCCGTCTTCGTGTCTTTCTTCATCAAGCTCGGCAGCGCATCGAGGAACGACTTCTTGACCTGCGAAAGCGACACGCGATCCTGCGGCCGTTTCGGCCCCGCCAGCGATGGCTCCACCTTTGCCAGGTCAAGCTCCAGCGTGTCGGAATAACTCGGCTCCGGCGACTTTGCCGTGCGAAATAGCCCCTGCTCCTTGCAGTAGGCTTCCACGCGGCGGACCTGGGCATCGCTGCGGCCGGTGAGCCGGAGATACGCCAGCGTCTCGTCGTCGATCGGAAAGATGCCGCAGGTGGCGCCATACTCCGGCGCCATATTGGCGATGGTGGCCCGGTCGGCGAGCGGCAGTTGATCGAGGCCGGGCCCGAAGAACTCGACAAACTTGCCCACCACGCCCTTGGCCCGGAGCATCTGCGTGACGGTAAGGACCAGGTCGGTGGCCGTGGCCCCTTCCGGCAGCCGGCCATGCAACTTGAAGCCCACCACTTGCGGGATGAGCATGGACAGCGGTTGCCCGAGCATGGCTGCCTCCGCCTCGATGCCGCCCACGCCCCAGCCGAGCACGCCCAGGCCGTTCACCATCGTCGTGTGCGAATCGGTGCCGACCAGCGTGTCGGGGTACAACGCGTTGGTCTTCTCGTCGTGGAACACGACGCGGGCGAGATACTCGAGATTCACCTGGTGGACGATGCCGGTCTCCGGGGGCACGACTTTGAAGTTGTTGAACGCGCTCTGTCCCCAGCGGAGGAACACATAGCGTTCCTGGTTGCGCTGGTACTCGATGTCGGTGTTCTGCTGAAACGCGGCGGCGCTGCCGAAGCTATCGACCTGCACGGAATGGTCGATGACCAGTTCGGCGGGCTGGAGCGGATTGATCTTGCGCGGATCGCCGCCCATCTTCTTCATGGCGTCACGCATGGCGGCGAGATCGACGATGGCCGGCACGCCGGTGAAGTCCTGCAACAGGACGCGCGCCGGCGTGAAGGCGATCTCCTTGCTCGGCTCGGCCCTGGCGTCCCACTTGGCCAGCGCCGAGATGTCGCGGGCCAGGACGTTCAACCCATCCTCGGTGCGCAGCAGGTTCTCGAGCAGGATCTTCAGCGAGAACGGCAGCCGCTCCGCGTGGGGATGTTGCTTGTAGATCGGCGCCAGCCGATGGATGGGATGGTCGACGCCGTCGATGCGAAGCGTGCTTTGGGCGCCGAAGGTGTTACTCATGTCGACTGCTTCCAAACTGGGAGGGCGAGGCTCCCGCCGAGCCACGAACCCTCGGTGTGCTCAATGTCCAAACGGCTCGGCAGAAGCCTCGCCCTCCCGACCGGGGGCGTACCCCATCACTTGCGTGGCCATACGGATGGCATGACCTTGCCTGGTGGTTATCTTAGGAGGAGATTGGCGAGACCGTTAGCGGCGGGCATCCTTCCTTGGCGGAGGCCGGCGCTCATTCAAGGCGCTACGTCCCTGGGTGTCACCCGGGATAGCATCGGACAGGGGGCGAAACGCGCCACCTTCGATGATCCGTATTCATCATTCAAATCTACCCCTTGTGATAGCTCCGCCGATCCACCATGGGCCGGCGTTCGAGGCGGCGGCGTTCGGCATGATTGCTGCCGGAGCCGAGGACGCGCATGGCCTTGTCGGCGTTGGAGACCTTGAAGATGCCCATGACCTTGCCGTTGCGGCCGCCGGAGCTGCAATACGCGTAGTCGATGCTGATGTGCTCCTCGGCCAGCACCTCGCAGACGTGTGCCAGCGCGCCGGGCTGGTTCTTGAGCTCCACCAGCAGCACGTCGGTCTCGGTGAGCGGCGAGTTCAGTCCCTGGATGATCTGGGCCGTCTTGGCCGGGTCGTCCACTACCAGCCGCAACACGCCGTGCTCGTGGCGATCCATCACGGACAGAGCCGTGATGTTGACCTTCTCGCGGGCCAGTGCGGACAGCACGTTGGCCAGCCGGCCCGGCTTGTTCTCCAGAAAGACGGTGATCTGCTTGGCAGTTTGCACATTTCCCTCCAGTAGAGAGGACCAGGGGACTCGGCGAAGCTGACAGTCATAGTTATTTTAGGCTGCCCGGTGATAAATCCAAGGATGCCGTGGCGATCGCCCTCGGCGGCCCGGCGCTCATTCCAGTCCCAGCATGCGCCGGTTGGCTTGCGGATCGCTCCTGCCGCCGGCGAAGTCGTCGAAAGCGACGGTGGTCGTCTCGATGATGTGCCGGGCGATGAAGGGGGCGCCCTCGGCCGCTCCTTGCTCCGGGCTCTTCACGCAGCAGTCCCATTCCATGACCGCCCAGCCGTCGTAGCCGGCCTCGGCCAGCAGCGTGAACACGGGCTTGAAATCGACCTGGCCGTCGCCCAGCGAGCGAAAGCGGCCGGCCCGTTTCGTCCACGGCTGATAGCCGCCATAGACGCCGACGCGGCCGCTGGGCCGGAACTCCGCATCCTTTACGTGGAAGCCGGAGATGCGCTGGCCATACAGCTCGATGAACTGCAAGTAGTTGAGCTGCTGCAAGAGCAGATGGCTCGGATCGTAATTGATGCACGCGGCCGGGTGATTGCCCGTGTGCTCCAGAAACAGCTCGAAGGTTGCGCCATCGAAGAGATCGGACCCCGGATGCAACTCGTAGCCGAAGACGCAGCCGTGATCGCGGGCCAAATCGAGCAACGGCAGCCAGCGCCGCGCCAGTTCCTTGAACGCCTCATCGATCAACCCGGGCGGGCGCTGCGGCCAGGGATAGGCCAGATGCCAGGCGAACCCGCCGGACAGCGTGGGGATGTTCCGCAGCCCCATGTGGGCGGAGGCACGGATGCATTTCTTCAGCTCCGCCGTCGCCCATTCCGTGCGGGCGTTGCCTTCAAGTCCCGGCGGATGAAAGACGCTGAAGCCGGCGGCGTAGGCGGGATGCACGGCCAGCACCTGTCCTTGCAAGTAACCGGCCAGCTCGGTGACGGCGAGCCCGATGCCGGCGAGCTTGCCGCGATAGTCGTCGCAGTAAGCACGCGAGGTCGCCGCCTGATCGAGGTCGATGACGCGGCCATCCCACGCGGGGATTTGCAAGCCCTTGTAGCCGAAGCCGGCAAACCAGCGGCTGATGCCGTCGAGCGTCGAGAATGGCTCCTGATCGCGGAGGAACTGCGCGAGGAAGACGGCGGGACCTTGCATGCGTGGCATCTCTCGTAGGCGACGCTGCCAGCGTCGCCGAGTCTGCTCCCCCATCGGACCCGGCCAGGCGACCCTGGCAGCGTCGCCTACGGAATCAACTCGTCAGAGCCCCAAGTTGAGGCGAGTCATGGCCGGTGTTGCCCATGGGACCCGGCCAGGCGACCCTGGCAGCGTCGCCTACGGAATCAACTCGTCAGAGCCCCAAGTTGAGGCGAGTCATGGCCGGTGTTGCCCATGGGACATTCTTCGCCGCGTACTGCGTGCGCGGCTCTGGCGCGACTGTGCACCTAACCGATCTTTGGCACGTTGCCGTGCGAATCGAACTTCAGCGCGGCGGCGGAGCCGATGGTGAAGCGCGTCTTCTGCTCCAGCTCGTCCAGGCACGGTTGCGAGACTTCCACTGTCTCCAGGTTCAGCGTGTTGCGGATGTGCATGATGCGGGCCTTCTCTGGAGTGCGCGTGCCCAGGATGGACAGGGCGGCGTCGATGGCTTGCCGGTCGCTGTCGAAGTGCACCGGCAGGTTGGCGCTGTCAGGATAACCCGAGGTCAAGCAGTTGATGACGGTCGCGTTGTAATCCATCGACTTGACCAGGCGCGTGGTGGTGAAGTCGGCCAGGCCGATGCCGGCGGCGTTGCCGTGCGTGTGTTCCGAGAGACCGCGGATGAAGATGAAGCGCATCGCCGGCTGGTTCTCCGGCGGCGCGGTGCGGAAGGCGCGCTTGCGGCCGACAACGTTGGTGTCCATCCCGGAGCCGCTGATTTCCTTGCCGATCTCGTCGACGATGAGCAGGTCTGCCTCGTGGAACGGCAACCGGGCCAGCCAGGTCTTGGCATGGGCGAGCAGTTGCTCCTCGACCTTCTCGAAATCGGGCGGCAGCATGGCGGCGATGCGGGCGGTCTCGTCGTAGGCATTCTCGACGACGGCCACGCCAAAGGCGATCGGCGCCTTGGCACGCATCGTCTTGCCCACGGCGCGGACCACCTGGTCGTAGGGGTATTCCAGGAGCAGGCGATGATAGTTGATGGCGCCGACGTGCTTGCCCAGGCCGATCATCATCATCTTCATCAGCCCGCTTTCGATCGGGCCATGATAGCTGGTGTGCGGCTTGACGCGTGCCACCACGGCGATGTGGTCCGCCTCCGAGGCGTGCTTGTCGAGGACGACGGGAAAGCCCGCCGCCGTGTTGCCGAGGGAGACGACGTCCATCGAGGCGCGGATGGGAGCGCCGACAAAGCTCTCGGTGATGCCATAGCTTTCCAGGACCTCGCGCTGGCCCTGGGCGGTGCCGCCGCCGTGGCTGCCCATCGTGGGCACGAGATACGGCTTTGCCCCAAGATCCTTCACAAACTGCGCGACGGACTTCAGGATGAGCGGGATATTGGCGATGCCGCGGCTGCCGGCCGTCAGCGCCACCGTCTGACCGGGGCGGATGGTCCGTGACAGGTCAAGCTTGTCCAGGGTGGACCGGATCTCGCCGGCGATGTTGTCCACGCGTGGACGGTCGAATTCCTGTCGCAACGGCACCATCAACGGATATGACACGACGGCCCCCTCGCCATTGGGTGGCACGCCGTTTCAGTATACCTCGGCCAATATTTCCCGTCTCTCCCCTGGAGCGAATTTGACGATGTTGATAGAATACTCGGTCCGTGCCTGTGGGCGCTGGCCGAGCGGCCGGCGGGGCCCGGAAGCCTCTTTTTCATGTTAGGATCCGCACTTCATGGTCAATCGCAATCTCCTCCGCCAGTTTGATCTTTCCGAGGACGAGCTGGACGCCGCCTTCACGCAAGAATCCTGGCTGCCTCCCGAGGAGCAAGAGTTCGAGGTCAACAAGATCGTCAAGGGCAAGGTTCTGAACGTCGTCGGCGACGAGGTCTGGGTCGACGTCGGCTACAAGAGCGAGGGCGTCATCCCCCTCAATGAATGGTACGACGAGGGACTCGACAAGATCGTCCCCCCCAATCCCGGCGACGAGATTCAAGCGTTGCTCGACGCCGTGGAAGATGAATCGGGCGCCATCGTCCTCAGCTACCGCAAGGCCAAGCGGCAGAAGGAATGGGAAGACGTCATCGCCAAGCACAAGGAAGGCGACGTCGTCTCCGGGGCCGTCACCCGCAAGATCAAGGGTGGACTGCTCGTCAACATCGGCGTCAATGTGTTTCTGCCCGCCAGCCAGGTGGACATCCGCCGTCCGCCGGACATCGGCGACTACATCGGCAAGACCATCGAGTGCAAGATCCTGAAGATCGACGAGGCGCGGCGCAACATCGTCGTCAGCCGCCGCAAGCTGATCGAGGACAAGCGGCAGGAGATGAAGGAGGCGCTCCTCTCCGAGATCCAGGTCGGGCAGATTCGCAAGGGCATCGTCAAGAACATCGCCGAGTTCGGCGCCTTCGTGGACCTTGGCGGCATCGACGGCCTGCTGCACATCACCGACATGAGCTGGGGCCGCATCGGCAACCCGCACGAGATCGTGCACATCGACCAGCCGCTGGAGGTCTACATCCTGTCGGTGGACAAGGACAAGGAGAAGATCGCGCTGAGCCTCAAGCACAAGTCGGCCAGCCCGTGGGAAGAGGTCGAACGCAAGTATCCAATGAACAGCCGGCACACCGGCGAGGTCGTCAATGTCATGAGCTACGGCGCCTTCGTCAAGCTCGAGCCGGGCATCGAGGGCCTCGTGCACATCAGCGAGATGAGCTGGACCAAGCGCATCAACCATCCCAGCGAGGTGGTAGCCATCGGCGACCAGATCGAGGTGCAGGTCCTGAACATCAACAAGGACAAGCAGGAGATCTCGCTGGGCATCAAGCAGGTGCAGCCCAATCCCTGGGACAAGGTGGCCGAACGCTATCCGCCGGGCGTCACCATCGAGGGCGTGGTCCGCAACCTCACCAACTACGGCGCCTTCATCGAGATCGAGGAAGGCATCGACGGCTTGCTGCACGTCAGCGACATGAGCTGGGTCCGCAAGGTCAGCCACCCCAGCGACGTGGTCGCCAAGGGCGACAAGGTGAAATGCGTCATCCTCAACGTCGATCAGGACCGCAAGCGCGTCGCGCTGGGTCTCAAGCAGATGGCCAGCGACCCGTGGGAGGGCGACATTCCCGGCCGCTACCATCCCAACGACGTCAAGAAGGGCAAGGTCACCAAGCTCACCAACTTCGGCGTCTTCGTCGAGCTGGAGCCGGGCCTGGAGGGACTCTTGCACATCTCCGAGCTTTCGGACGACAAGGTCGAGAGCCCGGAGGAGGTGGTCAAGGTCGGCGACGAGATCGAGGTCCGCGTGCTGCGCGTGGACGCCGCCGACCGCAAGATCGGCCTGAGCCGCAAGACGAAAGCGGACGAGGAGGAAACGCCGGTCGAGGAACCGGCCGCCGCAACGCAGCAGGCCCCCAAGCCGCGCGAGCGCGAGCTGCGCGGCGGCACCGGCAGCGGCTCCGGACAGCTGATCTCCATGCCCGGCGAAGGCAAACAGGAGTAATCCGCCGCTACATGCGCGACGTACCAGCACGATGCGCGAGCAAGCGAGTGTGGAGCTGACGATGCGTATGACGTGTCCAGGCAGCCGGCCCTTGGCGCCGTCGCGCCGCGATCTCTTGCGGACGACGGCCAACGGCTTCGGTCTGGTCGCACTTTCCGGGATGCTCGCGGAATCGGCGACCGCCGATGCTCCGAGGCCGGTGCCTCATTTTCGACCTCGTGCCAGGAACGTCATCTTCTGCTTCATGGACGGCGGCGTGTCGCACGTCGATTCCTTCGATCCGAAGGCGAAGCTGGATGAACTGGATGGCCGGGAAGTGGGCCGGGTCGATAACCCCACGGCCAACCGCAATCGCCGCTGGCTGCGCAGCCCGTGGCTGTTTCGGCGGCGCGGGCAATCCGGCCTGCCGGTGACCGACCTGTTTCCCCATCTCGCCACCTGTGCCGACGACCTGTGCGTGATCCGCTCGATGCGGGCGGAGCTGCCGCTGCACTCGACGGGTGTGCTCTTCCTGCACACGGGGCACAACAACGCCGGCCGGCCCAGTCTGGGCTCGTGGACCACCTACGGCCTGGGCACGGACAACCAGAACCTGCCCGGCTACGTCGTGCTGAGCTTCGGTGTCATTCCTTGCGGCGGCCTGGAGAATTTCTCCAGCGGCTTCCTGCCGGCCAGCCATCAGGCGACACTGCTGCGGGCCAGCGGCATCCCGCTGGAAAACCTGCAAGCGCCGCGCAGCGATCAGCGCGCGCAGCGGGCCATGCTCGATCTGCTGCGCGATCAAGATGCCGCCTTCTCACGGGCGCTGGGCACCGACGACGCCATCGAGTCGGCGATCCGCAACCACGAGACGGCGTTTCGCATGCAGAGCCTGGTTCCGGATGTCCTCGACCTAGGCCGGGAAACGGCGGCAACCCGGCGCTTGTACGGCCTCGACTCCGGCCCCGAATCGAAGCGACTCTACGCCACGCAGTGTCTGCGTGCCCGCCGCCTGATCGAGGCAGGTGTCCGCTTCGTCGAGATCTGCTGCCCGCCCGGCGCTTCCAACGGCACCTGGGACCAGCACGGCAACCTGAAAGAAGGTCACGAGAAGAACGCTCTCGACACCGATCAGGCGATTGCCGGCTTGCTGAAGGACCTGAAGTCGCGTGGCTTGCTCGATGAGACCCTGGTGCTGTGGGCCGGCGAGTTCGGGCGGACGCCGCACTCCGCCGGCAGAGACGGCCGGGACCATCATCCCGAAGGCTTCTCGATCTGGATGGCGGGCGGCGGCGTCAAGGGCGGTTTTGCCCATGGCGCCACCGACGACCTGGGCATGCACGCCATCGACAACATCGTCACCATGCACGACCTGCACGCCACGCTGCTGCACCTCCTCGGCCTCGACCACGAGCGCCTCACCTTCCGCTTCAGTGGCCGCGACTTCCGCCTGACCGACGTCCATGGTCACGTCGTTCGCGAGGTGCTGGCCTAGCGCAATCCTCGTGGGCGACAGAGTGGGCGACGCTGGCAGCGTCGCCTACGAAGCGGCCGGCAATTCGATGCGAAAGCAGGTGTGGCCGGTTCTGCGGTCCCAGGAAATGGTGCCGCCATGCGCCTCTGCCACCTGGCGAGCCACCGCCAGGCCCAGGCCCACGCCTTCGGCGCGGCCGGTGACGAACGGCTCGAACAGGCGCTCTCCCAGGTCAGCGCCTGGGCCGGGACCGGAATCCTCGACTTCGACGATGCCGCGGCGCGCAGCGTCAGCAACCGTCAACCGCACGCGCACCCAGCCGCCGGGCCCGGCAGCTTCCACTCCATTCTGGATCACGTTCAGAAACAGATGACGCAGCTGGTCGGCATCCCCTTGCACGACAGCGGCGCCGCCAGCGGCCGTATCGAGGGCAAGCTCGATGCCGGCATGCTGACACTGCGGCTGGAGCAGTGCGACCGTCTCGCTCAGGATCATGGCGAGCGGGCACGGTTCGCGGCGTGAGTCGTTGTGGCGGCCCAGATCGAGGAAGCGCTTCAAGTGCATCTCGACCAGCGCGAGTTGCCGCAGCGCCACTTCCAGTGTCTCCGTCGCACCGTTCTTGGCCTCGCGCAGATGGAGTTGCACGGCCAGGCGGGCGCCGGTGACGCCGTTGCGCAGTTGATGCGCGAGTCCGCCGCTCACCTGGCCGAGAAGCCGCAAGCGCTCGGTCCGCGTCACGGCATCCTGAAGCTGGGCGAGTTTCTGGGCCATCTCGTTGACGGACAGACCGAGATCGCGCAGTTCATCGTTGCGCGCCGGCAGCGGCATGGGGCTGAAATCTCCCGAGGCGATCAGCCGCGTGCGCCGTTCCATCTCCTGAATGCGCCGGCCCAGGCGCTGCGCCACCAGGACGGTCAGGACCAGGGCGGCCATGCCGACGATGACGCCGAAGAACAGCGCTGGCCGGATCGCTCCCCACAACGCCTCGCGCCACTGCGTTTCCGGGTAAAAGATGTAAAGGATGTGCAGCTTCTCTTGTCCGAGCGGAATCCCCTGGCAAAAGTAACTTGCCCTGCCGACGTTGAGCCGCGGTCCCAGGTGCAGGGCCTGCCAGTCGTCATTCGGCTCGGGCAGCGACGCGGGGACTGCTGGCAGCGTGGTCAACGGCCGGCCGGCATCGTCCGTCAGCGGCAGCCGGCCGGCGTCGCAGAGAAGGAATTCGGCGCCGGACAGCCCTTTCATGAGCCTGAGGGTTTGCACGTTGCGTGGAAACGTGACCGCGTTGACCGTGAGGGCGACATCGTGAATCTGTTTCTCCAGCTGGTGCCGCGCTCGCGCCGCCGAAGCCAGCGCGGTCCACGTCGCCATGCCGACGACGCCAAGCAGCAACGTCAACAGCGGCAGCAAGAGCTGACTGCGAATGCCCCAGCGCATCGGCTTCTCCCACTTGGTGCATCGCGCTCCGCTCCGAAGACTCCGCGTCATGACTAACCGGCGATTACGATATTCACGAGCTTCTTTGGCACGACGATCACCTTCTTGATCGTCTTGCCAGCGAGGAGGGCCTGGATCTTGTCGTCGGCGCGGGCGGCTTTCTCCAGGCTCGCTTGGTCGATGTCCGCCGGCACGACGATCTTGCCGCGCACCTTGCCGTTGATCTGCACCGGCACCTCGATCTCGTCCTCGCGCGTCAAACCTTCGTCGAACGGCGGCCAGGGTTCATGGGCCAGCGTCTTGCCATGCCCCATGATTAGCCACAGTTCCTCGGCCAGATGCGGCGCGAACGGACTCAGGAGCAGGACAAACGTCTCCAGTACCGAGCGCGAGCGCGACTCATGCCGCGTCAGCACATTGGACAGCTCCATCATGGCGGCGATGGCGGTATTGAACGACATCGCGTCCAGGTCCAGCGTCACCTTCTTGATGGTCTGATGTAGCTTGCGCAGCGTGTCCTTGTCCGGCGGCACGTCCTTCACTTGATCGCTGAGCTTGACGCTGTCGCCGCGCTCATCGACGAACAGCCGCCAGACGCGGTTGAGGAAGCGGAACACACCTTCCACGCCGCGCATGCTCCACGGCTTGGTCGCCTCCAGCGGGCCCATGAACATCTCGTAGAGCCGCATGCTGTCGGCGCCGTACTCGTCCACGACCTCGTCGGGATTGACCACGTTGCCGCGGCTCTTGGACATCTTGTAGGCGCGAGCCTCGACGCGAACTTTCGGATTCTCCCTGAGAACGAAACTGTCACCGCTCTTCTCGACCTGGTCCTCATCCAGTCGCACGGTTTCCAGCCCGGGCGGGGTTTCCTTGGTCGGCGATACCCAGGTGCCGTTGTTCTTGAAGCCGGTGTACTCCATCTCGCCCAGGATCATGCCCTGGTTGACGAGCCGCTGGAACGGTTCCGGCGTGTGCACGTGGCCGCGGTCGAAGAGGACCTTGTGCCAGAAGCGCGCGTAAAGGAGGTGCAGGACGGCATGCTCGGCCCCGCCGACGTAGAGATCGACCGGCATCCAGTACTTTTCCCTGGCCGGATCGCAGAACGCCTTGTCATTCTTCGGATCGATGTAGCGGAGATAGTACCAGCACGAGCCGGCCCACTGCGGCATGGTGTTGGTCTCGCGCAGATACGTCTTGCCGTCGCGCGTCACCTGGACCCAGCCTGTTGCCTTGCCGAGCGGCGGCTCCGGCTTGCCGGACGGTTTGAAGTCGTCCAGCTCCGGCAGCGTCAACGGCAGCTCGCTGACATCGAGTGGTCGAATGCGGCCGCCTTGCTCGTGCAGGATCGGGAACGGCTCGCCCCAGTAGCGTTGCCGGCTGAACAGCCAGTCGCGCAGCTTGTAGTTGACCTTGCGCTGGCCCTGCTTGCGCTCCTCCAGCCAGCGCGTGATCTGGGCCTTGAACTCCGCGGTCGGCAAGCCGTCGAACGGTCCGGAGTTGATGGCCGTGCCCTCGTCCGTGTAGGCCTCGGAGAAGAGCTGAATATGATTGCGATACAGTTGCTCGACGACCTTGCCGAGGTCCTGGCCGAGCCGGTCCCACAGGGGCGTGGCCTTCTGCACAACCTGCATCCCGCCCGGCGACATCGTCGGTACTTGCCTGCCGTCGCTCTGGCTTTCCGCAAGCTGCTCCTTCAGCAAGCGGTACACATCCGTTGCCTGCAACCACGATTGCGGCGGCAACACCACCGGGATGATCGGCAGCTTGAACTGCACGGCGAATTCCCAGTCGCGCTCGTCGTGTCCGGGCACGGCCATGATGGCCCCCGTCCCGTAGCTCACGAGCACGTAATCGGCGATCCAGATGGGCACCGATTTGCCGTTGACCGGATTCAGCGCGTAGGCGCCCGTGAACACGCCGGTCTTCTTCTTGGCGATCTCGGTGCGCTCGAAATCGCTCTTGCGCGCCGTTGCGGCACGGTATTCATCCACCTCCGTCTGCTGCCTGGCCGTGGTGATGCGCTTGACCAGGGCATGCTCCGGCGCCAGCACCATGTAGGTCGCGCCAAACAGCGTGTCCGGACGCGTCGTGAAGACGCGAATCGTCTCCTCGTTCTCGGCCAGGCGGAAATCCACCTCCGCGCCCTCGCTGCGGCCGATCCACTCGCGCTGCATCGCCTTGATGGAATGCGACCAGTCGAGCGGCTCGAGATCCTCGAGCAGGCGATCGGCGTAGGCGGTGATGCGCAGCAGCCATTGCCGCAGCGGCATGCGGACGACCGGATGCCCGCCGCGTTCCGACTTGCCGTCCACGACTTCCTCGTTGGCGAGCACGGTACCCAGCGCGGCGCACCAGTTGACCGGCACCTCCGCCTGGTAAGCCAGCCGCTTGCCGTCGCGATAGGCTGCGACCGCGTCGGGTCCCTTCGCCTCGACCTCGGCGGGGATGGGCAGTTCGGCGATGGGCCGGCCGCGCTTCTGCTCGGCATCGTACCAGGTGTCGAAGAGCTGCAAAAAGATCCACTGCGTCCACTTGAAGTACTTCGGATCGGTGGTATCGACCTCGCGGTCCCAGTCGTAGCTGAAGCCGAGCATCTTGATCTGCCGGCGAAACGTGGCGATGTTCTTCTGCGTCGTCTCGCGCGGGTGCGTGCCGGTCTCGATGGCGTACTGCTCGGCCGGCAAGCCGAAGGCGTCCCAGCCCATCGGGTGCAGGACGTTGAAGCCGCGCATGCGCTTGTAACGCGCCAGGATGTCGGTGGCCGTGTACCCTTCCGGATGGCCGACGTGCAGCCCCGACCCGGACGGATACGGAAACATGTCGAGGATGTAGTACTTCGGCTTGTCGGAGACGTCGGCCGCCCGGAAGACCTTGTGCTCTTCCCAGTATTTCTGCCAGCGCGGCTCGATCTCCTTCGGGTTGTACATCGGCATCGGCGGAACTCTCCTTGCGAGGACTCCTCATTAGCGTACAAGGATGCATCGCGGAGGTTAAGAGAGATGCCGCCGACGGCGGGTTCGCGACCATGCAGTCAATCGCGCAGCGTGCGCACGCTCGGCCGGAATTCGTTGCGTCGCCACCCCCCTCTGTGCGCCCCGGCAACGAATCTGCAACCCAGCCGCATACGATAACATATGGTGCAATAATCGCTTACGTCTCAAGCTCCCGTTGCCGATTCGTTGCCGGCGTGGTCCGCGGACGATGCCGGCATATGCGGGGCGCAGAGGAACCAGGCCCGTTCCATCTCGGCTGCCGCCGTTCTTATCCCTGCCGCAGCGTCGGCCAGCGCCGCTGCCAGCCTGGGCCGCCCACGACCGGCGTCAGCCTGGCCGTCCGTCTCAAGCTTGGCTGCCAGGGCGTGCAGGAAGCTCACGAACGCATCGTAGCGCAGGTCGCCAAGCTCGACCGCAAGCGCGGCGAGCGTGTCGGGGTAGCGATCAATTCCGGCACGGTGAAGCATGGCAGGCCCTCCCTTGCAAGACCGCGAGCGCTGGCAGACGGCACTCGTCGCAGCCTTGATCGCGCTCTATTTCAACGCCTTCAAGGCCAGCAGCGCGGCTTCGCGGACGCGCGCGTTTTCGTCCGCCGCGAGGCCGGTCAGCGCCTCCCGGGCGGCCCGGGCCGCCGGGCCGATCTGTCCCAGCGCCAGCGCCGCCTGCCGGCGCACCGTCCATTCCGCGTCCTTGAGCGCCGCCGTCAAGGCCGGGACCGCGTCGCTGGCGTCCGGCCCGATCTTGCCCAGGGCCAGGGCGGCGCTGTCGCGCACCAGCACCGAGCCATGTTGCAAGCGCTCGACGAGTGCCGGCAACGCGGGCTGCGCCTCGGCCCCAAGCCGGCTCAGGCCGTAAGCGCCTTGCACCTGCCGCGCCGGATCGGGATCGCGCAGCATCGCCTCGAGTTGGGCCACCGACTTGCCCTCGTGCGGAGCCTTGGCGGTGCAGCCGGCGAGGAGCATCATTGCCAATCCACAGAGGCGCGACATGATTTCCCCATTCGAACGTCTGCTCTTGACCCACTCGACATCATCGTCACAATGGCCTGCATGAGCAAGTTTCATCTGCGCGAATACGACATCGCCGTGGCTCAGGTGCATCGCAACCTGTCGCCGTCGCGGCTGTATGAGGAGGCCATCCGGCATGAGGCCGACAGCCGCATCGCCGATACCGGGGCGCTCGTCGCCTACTCCGGCAGCAAGACGGGGCGGTCGCCCAAGGACAAGCGCATCGTCCGGCAAGCGCCTTCCGACCGGGACGTGTGGTGGGGCAACGTCAACCTGCCGCTCGATCCGCATAGCTTCGTTGTCAATCGCGAGCGGGCGCTCGACTATCTCAACACGCGCAAGCGGCTCTACTGCTTCGACGGCTTCGCCGGCTGGGACCCGCAGTATCGCATCAAGGTCCGCGTCATCTGCTCTCGGCCGTACCATGCCCTGTTCATGCACACCATGCTCATCCGCCCGACGCGCGACGAGCTGGCCGGCTTCGGCAAGCCGGACTACGTGATCTTCAACGCCGGCCAGTTCCCCGCCAACCGGCACACGCCGGGTATGACCTCCAAGACCAGCATCGACCTCAACTTCGAGGCCGGCGAGGTCGTCATCCTCGGCACCGAGTACGCCGGCGAGATGAAGAAGGGCGTCTTCACCATCATGAACTACCTCATGCCCAGGCGCGGCATCCTGTCCATGCACTGCTCCGCCACCGCCGACAAGCAAACCGGACGCGCCTCGCTGCTCTTCGGACTGTCCGGCACCGGCAAGACCACGCTGTCCGCCGATCCCAAGCGGGCCTTGATCGGCGACGATGAGCATTGCTGGTCGGACAGCGGCATCTTCAACATCGAAGGCGGCTGCTACGCCAAGGCCATCGATCTCACGCCCGAATCGGAACCGGAGATCTTTCAGGCGCTGCGCTTCGGGGCCGTGCTGGAGAACGTCGTCGTGGATGAGGCAGACCGGCACATCGATTTTCACGATGCGCACATCACGGAAAACACGCGCGGCGCCTATCCGATCGAGTTCATCCGCAACGCCAGGGTGCCGTGCCTGGCCGGGCATCCCACGGATGTGATGTTCCTCACTTGCGATGCCTACGGCGTGCTGCCGCCCGTCAGCCGGCTCAATGCCGCCCAGGCGATGTACCATTTCATGAGCGGCTACACGGCCAGGGTGGCGGGGACCGAGGTCGGCGTCACCGAGCCGCAAGCGACGTTTTCGCCGTGCTTCGGCGGCCCCTTCCTCGTCTGCCATCCCGCCAAGTACGCGGAGTTGCTCGCCGAGCGCTTGCGGCAGAACGCCACCAATGTCTGGCTGGTCAACACCGGCTGGAGCGGCGGTCCGTACGGCACCGGCGCCCGCATGAAGCTGGCCATCTCGCGAGCAATCGTTGATGCCGTCCACTCCGGCGCGCTTGCCAAGGTCGCGTGCCGGCCGGACCCCGTCTTCGGTTTCGACGTGCCCGCCGAATGCCCCGGCGTGCCGAGCGAGATCCTGTCGCCGCGCAACACGTGGCCGGACGCCAATCGCTATGACGCGGCGGCCCGCAAGCTGGCCGGGCTCTTTCGCGACAACTTCCGGAACTTCGAGGCAGCAGCCAGCGCCGAGATCCGGACGGCAGGGCCAGCGCTGTGAGGCTCTCCCAATCGGCTGATCCTTGCGTAGACGACGCTGCCAACGTCGCTAGCCGTATCCGACACATATCACATATCGTCGTTCATGATGGTGCCGACGCCCTGGCTGTCGGCAAGCCAGGCGTTCACCGCGCCGCTGAGGTTGACGAAGAACTGCTCCATTGCCTCCGGCGTGGTATCGCCGTTGACGGAGATCGAGATGGTCTTGCTGGTCTCGCCTGGAGTGAAGATGAGCTGGCCGCTGGCGGAAGTGTAATCGGTGCCTGCGACGGCCGTGCCGTTGGCCGTCGAGTAGTTGATGGTCACGGTTTGTGTTGTCGCCCAGCTCAGGTTGACGGTGAAGGTGAAGGTCGTGATTCCACTCTGGCCTTCTACCTTGGTCACGTCGTTGATGGAAGCGCTGGGCTGGTTGTAGGTGAACTGGCTGGGCGCTCCGCCGGTCGAGGTCCCGCCTGGGGTCGTGACGGTGACATAGACCATGCTCGTTTGCGCGGGCGAGGTGGCGGTGATCTGCGTGGCCGAGACGACGCTGAACGAGGTCGCGGCCAGCGTGCCGAACTTGACGGAGGTCGCTCCGGTGAAGTTGCTGCCCGTGATGGTGACGACCGTGCCGCCAGCGGTTGGCCCCATGCTGGGGCTGATGCCCGTCACCGTCGGCATGCCGATATAGGTGTACTGATCGGCCGCGGAAGCGCTGGACGTGCCGCCGACGGTCGTCACCGTGACATCGACGGTTCCCGCTGCTTGCGGCGGCGCGGTGGCCGTGATCTGCGTGGCCGAAACGACGGTAAACGACGCGGCCGGCATGTTGCCGAACTTCACGGCGGTTGCGCCGGCGAAGTTGGTCCCCGTGATCGTAACCATCGTGCCGCCGCTGCTTGGCCCGGATGACGGCGAGATTCCGGTCACCGTGGGGGCGGCGACGTAGGTGAAGTAATCCGCCGTTCCCGTGTCCGACCCGGCCGGCGTCGTGACCGTCACGTCCACGATGCCGGAGCCCGCGGGCGCCATCGCCGTGATCTGGTTGGCCGACACGAGGGTGAACGACGTGGCTGCAGCGCTGCCGAACTTCACCGCGGTGGCGCCGGTGAAGTTGCTGCCGTTGATCGTGACGAGCGTGCCGCCCGCCATCGGCCCGGCATTGGGGTTGATGCCCATGATCGCCGGCGGTGGCGTCCAGGTGATGGTGGTCGAGGTCGCGGCATACGTCGGTCCGGTGAAAATGCCGGCGTTCAGGGTGGGCCGATTCACTGTTGCAAACTGGCCGACAAGCACACTGTGCGTCAACAGAGTCCAGGTGATAGGAGTCGCCCCTGCCGGCTGGAAGTTGTTGCCGAGGCTGAGGTTCAAAGTCCCATCAAGGATTGCCCGCCCGGTCACGTCAATCCGCCCGTTGGCAGCTAGTCCGCTGATCTGAAGGTTGAGGATTCCCGACGATTCCTGGGTGAAATTTCCACTGTCCATCTGGGCGGGATTGGGCAGGACCCTGAACAGGAAATTTCCAACGGTCATCGTGCCATTGTTCACAACCGTATTGGCCATAATGGCCGTATCCACGGTCCACGTCATCGTCCCGGAATTGGTAAAGGTAGCACGATCAATAATGGCTCCGCCCTCGAATGAGATCGTGCCGATATTCGTCCAATCGCCGAAAAATAGGAAATACCCAGCCTTGGGGTCACCGATGTTCTTTTCAATAAACTTGACCGGCCCGGCGACATGCGCGAACAGGTCGGCCTTGAAGAATGCCTCGACGTAGGCCGGCCCAAATACCGTGCGCGAAAACGTCTTCTCGAACCTGGGACGGACAACTCTGACCGTGGGCGCATCGTTTTCCTGATACTCGGCCTCCTCGCCGTTCAGGCCAAGGCCGTCGGCATAGGGCCGCCGCCGGTTGCCGCGCGTGCCCGAAAACCACAGCGCGGCAACGCCCACCAAGGCCAGTGCGGTGCAGAGCCAGACGATCTTGCGTTGGAGAAGCGTGGTCATGCTGTAGTTGATCTCCTCGGGACGGTCTTACGACCGCTTAGCAGGCTGTTCACATTGTGCACGCCGGGAATGAAACGACGGCTCGCCGGGAAACGTTCATGATACCTCGGGCATTGGCTTGACACAAACGGAATGTCCGACGTCTTCTGCCAGAAGTCGATCCACATCCACCTCGGGCGGCCGCTGGCCGCGGTTGAAAAGCGTGTACAGAATCGGCACGACGATCAGAGTCAGGAAGGTCGATGTCAGCGCATGCGGCCGTACTCGCCGCTCAGCGATACGCGCAGGCCGGTCAGCGATCGCGCTTCCGCCAGCTCGAGTTCACGCTGTGTCAGTTCCCCCGCCGCTGACTTGTCCGTGCGCTTCTGGCGCAGGTTCTGGCACTCGGCCTCCAGTCGTTGCACGCTCTTCTTCAGTTCGACGCGGATGTCGCTCAGGCTGCGTTCCACATCCTGGGCCACGCTGCCGATGTCGCGGTCCTCCGTGGCGACCAGGATATCGAAAACGCGAGCCAGGGCGACGTGATTGACTTCCACCGGCGCCGTGCCGTATTCGAGGCGAACGAGATCGCCGAGCTTGACCGGGTAAGCGGCGCGTGTCCCGGTGGCCACGATGTTGAGCACATCTTGCAGCACCATGTTGCGGTCTTCCGGATACTGCACCGCCACGTAGTACTGGTTGCCGGTCTTCTGGTCGATCCAGAAATTACGGCTGACCGAGACGCTGGAATTCATGGCAGTGACGACCTGGGTCATGACGTCGCGCTCGCTGAGTCTCACGTCGGCTGCCTTGAGGCGGTTGACGACGATGATCCGCTGCGGCGCGTCGAGGCGCTGCTTGATGTACACGTCCGCCGTGCCCGGAATGGTGCGAACCTTTTCGCGGATCATCTGTGCCAGTCGCATGGCCCGCGCGGCGGTGCCCCCCTCGACGCGGATGTCGATGGGGGAGCTGGCGCCGAAGTTGAGGGCCGCCGAGATCATGCCGCCGGTGTCGAAGCTCACGCGCAGGTCGGCGAAGTCTTTCAAGTACTTGGGATCGCGCGCGAACAGGTAGCGCAGCTTGGCAGCATATTCCTGGGCGGAAAGCGTCCGCTCGTCGGTGAGCTGTAGCTTGATGACGGCATCCTGCGAGCCGGAATTGGCGGTGTAGGCGGACGACCAGTCAGGAACCAGGCCCAGCTCGGCGATGATCATGCGCCGCTCGTTGGCCGGGATGTGGTCGTGCAGGAAGTGCTCGACCCGGGCCACGCGATGCTCCATGCTCTCGAGATTGGTTCCCGAGGGCGCCCGCAAGTAGATGGTCAGCTGACCGGCGTCCACCTGCGGAAAAAACTCCTGGCCGATGAAGAACAGCAGCCCCAGCGCGGCCGCGAACAGGCCGCCCGCCATGCCCAGGACGCGGCCGCGCCGCGCCAGCGCCCAGGCCAGGATCGCCTGGTAACGGCCGGTCGCCCAGCCGAGGAACCGCTCGAACCTGGCCAGCAGGACGCCGAGCCAGCTCCGGCCGGCATGCTGCGCCTGGTCGGCGTGCGCGTGCAGCACCTTGCCGCACAGGACCGGCACCAGCGTCTGCGACAGCACGAACGAGCCGATCATCGCGAACGCCAGCGCCAGCGTCAACGGCCGGAACAGAAACCCACCCATTCCCGGCATCAGCGCGATCGGACACAGCACGATGATCGTGGTCAAGGTGGCTACCAGCACGGGCAGGCTCACCTCGCCGGCGCCGTCAAACGCGGCCTTGAGCGGCTTCTTGCCCAGCGTCAGATGACGATGCGTGTTCTCGAGGACCACGATGGCATTGTCCACGAGGGGGCCGATCGCCAGGGCCAGTCCACCCAGCGTCATGGCGTTCAGAGTGTTGCCCGTGGCCTGCAGACCAATCAGCGAGCACAGGATGGCCAGCGGCATCGACAGCAAGGCGATACCGGTCATGCGCAGGTTGCCCAGGAAGAGCACGATCATGGCCGCGACCAGGATAGCGCCGACCACGCCTTCATGCAGCAGTGCGTGAATCGCCTGGCGAACGTACTCCGATTGATCCATGACCACGTCCAGTTCGATGCCCTTGGGCAGACGCTCCTTCATGAACGGGATGTGTCCCTTGACGCCGTCGATGACGGCCAGGCTGCTGGCGCCCTGCTGGCGGTAGATCGGCACGTAAACCTGGCGCTGGCCATCGATGCGGACCAGTCCGGTCTGAATGGCGGCGGCGTCCACGGCGCTGCCGACATCGCGCAGGTAAATCGACTTTCCCGGCTCGAGATGAATGGGGATGTCGTTCAGTTCGGCCACGGTCTTGACCATGGCGTTGGAATCGAGCTGGAACTCGTAGGCGCCGAACCGGGCCACGCCGGGCGTGACCATGAAGTTCGACCGGCCCAATGCATCGACGATGTCCTTGGGCGACAGGCCGCGCGCTTCAAGCTTGTTGGGATTGACGTAGACGAGAATAGTTCGCTGCTTGCCGCCGAACACCGCCGGCGCGACCGTTCCCGGCACGGCGCCGAGCATGTTGCGAATGTTGATCCGGGCCAGGTCCTGCAGCTTGGTCTCGTCGAGGTACTTGCCGCGCACGCTCAGGATACCGAGCGGCAGTGTGCCCGTGGGATCGAACGGCAGCACCACTGGCGGCAACGTGTTGGGCGGCAGCGTCGGCAGCGTGCCCAGAGCCAGCGAATTGACCTGCGTGAGCGCCGCCGCCGGATCGATGTCGTCCCGGAAGAACAGCCGGGCCACGCTCACGCCCTGCATCGACTTCGATTCGATCTTCTCGCAGCCGGTCGCCTGGTTGGTCCAGCGCTCGATGCGATTGGTGATGGTCTTCTCCACCGAACTGGTGGGCATGCCCTGGTAGAAGGTCATCACCTGCACCGCCGGCGCCTTGAAGACGGGCAAGATATCGACCGGAATGCTGGACATCGCCAGCGTGCCGAGGATGGTGATGGCCAGGGCCATCACGGCGACGGTATACGGATTCTTGAGAGAGAACTTGATCAAACCCATGATGCGGCTTCGTGGACTGCGCGAGGATCGATTGCTTTCATTGTGATTGAAGCGTGCGGGCGCGTCAACCAGTTCACGCGCGGCACCAGGACGTTCCGTATTACGAAGACGCGCAGCCGGACCGGACGACCGTCGCGCCTCGATTCATGGCTCGCGTCAGCCGCACCTCGGCAGCAGCCAGCCGCAATTCCCGCTGGATAGCAGGCAAGAGTCGCTTTCCCTGATCCGGATCGACGATGGCAAACACCGCGGGGCCCCAGGAGCTTTGGCCGACGCCGGGCACTCCATGACGGCGCAGCCAGTGGATGATCTCCGCGCTGCGCGGGTGGGCGTAGATGCCGCCCTGGATCGGGGCGAAGATCTCGCCGACGCGACGGTTGAACTCGTGGAGTGCGTCGCCGAAGCTCGCGAGGTCGTGTTCGTGCAGGGCGGGCAGCATCCCCAGGAGTACGAGCCGGCACAGGGCATCGGTCTGGGCCGCGCCGGCAAGCGCGTCGAAGGCGGCGGCTTCCGACGCGCCGTGGGCGCCTTGCAGGCCGTGCGGCAACACAAGCAACACGCGCCAGTCCTCGGGAAACTCGACCCGGGCGAGCAGCGGGGCCACCTCCGTCTTCGCTCCCTTGCCCCCCTCGACCAGAAAACCGCCATGCGCGAAGCCGTGGATCCCCAGGGCGGAGCGAGCGCCGCGACCGACATGCCGCGCCAAGTCGAGCGCATCGTGGCCCGCTGCGCCGCCGATCTCGGCCAGCGCGCGGGCCGTCGCCAGCCCCAGTTGTGTTCCGGTTCCGAGCCCGGCGTGCTCCGCCGGGCAAGCCTCGACTTCAACATGAAATGTCTCGGCACTGCCGACGGCTTGACACCACTGCCGAGCAAAACCCAGCGCCCGCTCGGCACAGAGCCCTTGGGCAGACCAGCGCGGCGCCAGCCGCGCGCTGACGCGCACGGCTGGCTCATCGATCATCAGGCCGACGCCGCCGAAACGGCGCGGCCCTTCATCAAGACGTAGCAAGCCGAAGTGCAGCCTGCTGCCAGTCTGGATCACCGACATGGGTTCCTCACTCGAGCCGCAATACCCACCACGCCAGCGCGACAAAAACAACGCCGAAGCCGGCCAGCACCAGACAGGCCTTGCCGACGATGTCCAGGTTTGGCGCCTCCGGGCTGGCGACCAGTTGCTTGTAGGCATCCAGTGCCCAGGCATGCGGCGTGAACTGACTGATGTGCTGCATCTGTTCCGGCATGAGAGAGCGATCGCCCATCATCAGCCCGCTGAGGCCGGCGAGCACCAGTACCAGCAGCGTACCGTAGATGGCGACCTGGGTCTCGCTGCGGGCGAGGGCGGCAACGAACAGGGCCAGCCCCATCGCCGCCAGCGACGTTGCCGCCACTACCGCGATCAGCCACAGCGGCTGCGGACCAAAGGTCATGCCGAAGATCAGCCAGCCCGCCCCCAGGATGAAGAAGCCCTGGAATAGCGACATTGCATAGCACGGCAGCAACTTGCCGAGGATAATTTGCCCGCGCGTCAACGGTGCGGCACTTAGCCGCTTCAGGGTTCCTTGCCGGCGCTCGGCAACGAACAGCCAGCCAACCGTCAGCACCAAGAAAAACGCGAACATCACCAGATAGGACGGCACCAGCAGCTGGTAGCGCATGGCGCCGCGCTTGAGCCAGCCGGAGCCTTCTTCGCGAAAGCGAACGGCGTCCACACCGGCCCGGTCGGCGTCGCTCGAGCGCGTCAGGGCCGCCCAGGTGTTCGCCGTCAGGTTGTACTTGGGGAACAGATTCTGAATTGAGTTCTGCAAGCTCGCGGCGAGGGCTTGCTTCTCTGGCGCCTTCATCACCGACAGGATGCTTTTCAGTGACACTGGAACACCCAGCGCGCGGATGCTGACGTTCTCGCGGCTCAAGAGATCGATGAAGTCGGGGTCGCCGATCTTGCCGAACGCCCGGCCAATCATCCACGGCATGACAACGCGCAGCAGCGTACCCTGGGCCACCTGGTCGATGATCGCCGCCGCCGTCTGCTGCGTCGGATCCTTGAGAACCTGGATGTCGAGCTCCTCCGGCTTGACGCCGTCGCGAAAAAACGGATTGATGCCGTCGAGGAAGTAGAGCGGCAGCGCGTCCTGGCCTTCGTTGAAGCAAGCGGCGAAGGCAAGGTTGACCGGCAACCCCGGCTCCGGAAGGCAACTCGTCAGCAGAAACAACTCCTCCCAGCCCGCGGCCAGAAACGAGCAGCGCTCGACGCGCTTACTGAAGCTGGGACCAAGCACCAGGACCGCGGGCCGCCGGCCGTTGCGCGTCAACGCTCTGGCTTCGTCCAGCGAACCGATCAGCTCGACGGAGATGCCTGCCGTCTGCGCCAGGTCTTGCAGCACCATGTCGGCCCACGAGCCGTGTGGAAACCAGGCGGAGTGGTTGACGCGCGCCAGCGTCAACCCAGGAAGGGCCAGCACGCTGCCCAGCGGCATGGCCGCTCCCGACGCAAACCAGGACATGCCTTCGCGCAGCATGGTTGACCGATCGAAGAAGCGCGGAATGCCTTGGTCCAGGTTCAGCACGGATACGCGCAGGCGCTCCGCTTCCTTCTTGCCGAAGCCTTCGCCAAGGGAAACTCCCAGAACCAGGATGAAGATCACCGGCATCGCGAGCAGGATCACCATGGCCCGTGCATCACGCGCGAGCAGGCGGAGGTCTTTCCTGGCTAGGGTGAATATCGCCATGAGCGGATATTGTAGCCGGCAGGCACGATCGGTTCCAAATCCGGCGTGGCAAAGTGAGCTCTGGGTTGCTCGATTCGCGAATGGCACCCGGCTTGGTTGCGGCAGCGGGCAACCTGCTTCTCAAAAAGCGGCAGGGCGTTGCAGACGGCGTTGCAAGCGGGCCGGGTTTAGCCAGGATTTGTCGGCTAAATGTGGCCATTTTCCGCCTTGTTCGCGTTGGCACGCGAAATGCAAATCGAGGTCTCGCCTGGCGCACCATGTATCACTGCTTGCCGTGGAGGTTCCGATGAAGTCTCACAATCGTTGTGGTTTGACGCTGGAGCAACTGGAAGCGCGCGATTGCCCTGCCGTGTTCGCGAATGTGGTTGGCGGCAACTTGACGGTGCTATCGATCGATTCGCAATCGGTCGATGTAATTCAGACCAATGCAAACACCTTTCAGATTCGCGAGAATGGCAACATCGTGCGTAATGTGTCAGGCGTGACCGGCAACCTCGCCGTGCCGCGCGGACCGCATGGACACACGGCGCTCAATATCGATCTGAACGGCTTCGCCACCATCAACCATGTGGCGGCATTCCTCGGAGTCGGCAATAGCAATGTGAACATCCGCAACGGCACGATTCTTCGCAGCTTGAACATCGTGGGCGGCACCGGCCGGGACATCGTGTCCCTGGGTGGCGATGCCAACACGCTCGCCGTCAACGGCGCCACGCGCGTGAATCTCTTGAGCGGCACAGACGATCTGTACGTGCGGGCCGGCGTCACGCTCAACTCGCGCCTGGACACGGCATTCGTGGAACGGGTGTTCCTGAACGCTGGCAGCACCGCCGCTAAGAATGTCTTCATCGTCGGCAGCCCCTTCGGCAGCCGTCTGGACGTCAATGGCGCGATCGGCGGTGCGCTGACTTATACCGGTTCCATGTTTGCCGACAAGATCAACGTCGGCGTCGGCGCCACCATCACCACCAATCTCAACCTCGCACTGCTGGGCGGCAACGACGCCGTCGATCTCGCAGGCTCGGTCGGTCAGGATCTGTCGATCTTCTCCGCGCCCTTCACCGGACACAAGAGGGTAAATCTGGGCGGCACCGTGGGCAACAATGCCACCGTGAACCTTGGTCATGGCGACGACACGGTGCATTTCACCGGCACGATCACCAACAACCTGAACATCTACACGCGCTTCGGCAATGACCTGGTCGAATTCGACGACCTGAGCTCCGTCAACTCCGCCTACGTCCACATGGGGTGGAGCGACGATACCTTCCGACTGGATGCGGCGGCTTCCATCGCTGGTTCAGCCGTCATCGATGGCGCCGTCAATAGCTCGTCGGCACCCGGAGATGTTTTCCGGACGCCGCTGCCCAGCGTTCCCGCCAACGTCGAGCTGCGCAACTTCGAAACGGTCAGTTTGCTGACGCCTTGAACATCCTTGCGTCGTCAAATCTTTCCTGTCGTCGGCATGCAACATCGAACTCCCCGGCAAGATGCCGGGGAGTTTTCATGCGCGCAGCCCGGAATGCAAGGCGGCGACTTGATCGCGCAACTGGTAGTTCGATGGACGGTGCATCACCAGCCCGCATAGCCGTAGAAAAAGACGGGAGCGTTCAGGTAGCCTGGCATGTAGCGGTAGCCAAGTGTGAATGGATTGTAGACGACGGAATGAAACGGACCGGACACGAAGGGTCTGGCGAAAGTGCCGTAATTGTAGTACGTGTTGTAGCCCCAGGGGCCGGGGTACGCGCTGGCGTTGAAATACGAGCGATAGCCATACGGCGAGGCGTAGCCGGAGAACGTGGAGAAGGCGGGCGGCATGACGTATGGATTGACCGCGAAGCCGCTGCTGTAGAAGCCCAGTGGATACTGGGCACAAATTCGCTCCGCGGCGACGCCCAGTAGCAGGACTGCCGCCATCGACTTGACGAGAGTTCGCATGGCCTTCCCCCTTCGTCGCTTCCCCAGCCACTATTATACGCGGACGCGAACGGCCGGAAAAGAAAAAGCCCACGGTGGTCAGCCGTGGGCCCGGGGGACAAGCGGTAAGGCGGCGATGCTTCCAGCAAACCGTGACCAGCGTTCGTAGCGGAACTCGCGAGAGTTGCGACAGCCGGCGTCAGGTCGCCATTGTCGATTCTTGCGAATTCCGCCACGATCTGAGGCCGAGCCTCATTAATAGTAGATGCCGGCCATCACGCTGGCTCCCAGAAAGGTGAGGTTGCTGCGGCTCTGGCCGTTGGGATCATAGAGGCCGCCCGGCAAGGCGGTGGGGCTGCTGTCCGACGAGTTGCCAGCGCCGAACCAGCTCTGGCCATTGCAACCACAACGCAGGAAGAGGATGGCCCGGCCGACGCTCTGAGCGTACTGCACGCCGGCTTCCAGCTCGAGGATGGGCAGGGTGCCGTCGCGGGTGCGCTGGCCGGAGTGGCCTTTGCCGGCAGCGCTGGCCGTCACGACTTGCGGCTCCCAGGTGAACAGCAGAGCGCCGCGGCACCGGCCGTACACACCAAGACCGGACTCACCGAACACGCGCATGCCATCCAGAAACACAGTAGGACCGACGCCGTTGAGGTACTCGCGGGCAAAGATCGTCCCGGTCGTGACGCCGCCGGCCGACTGCGTCGCGCGGTAGGTCTGGTCCAGGTAGGTGTACTGGGCGCCGCCGCCGAACTTGAGCAGAGTCTGGCCGATCCAGCAATCCTGGGCCGCCTCCAGATCGAAAACGTGCAGATACAGCCGGCTCGTGGCGGTGGCGGTTTCACCGGGCAGCAGGAAATTGGTGATGCCGAATGGTGCGGCCGTGGCGATGGCCAGGCCCGTGCCCGCCACACCGGCCGGCCCGGTCGCCGTCTGCGAGTTCACGCTGGCGATCTGATCGAAGTACCACCAGCGGGCGCGGCCGCCGAAGCCGTTGGCGCCGACGTAGCCGGCCTCGACTTGTGGCGAGAAGGTCCAGTCGTAGTTGAAGTCGTTGTTGAACGACCGCGAGCTCGTTGCGCTGGTCACGTCAATGTTGACGAAGGCCGGGTTGCTCTGCCACCGCGGTTGCAGGAACAGGAAGCCGCCCATCGCGTACCAGTGCGGGCACGGACATTGTTTCGGGCAAGCCGGCTTCTCGCAGCACGGCGGCGGGCAGCAGGTCAGGTCCTTGCAGCCGCCATCGAGCAAGAAGGCATTGCGCGGATCGGTGATGACCAGCTCGCCGGGAGTCAGCGGCTCCTTGGAGGCGCGAGGCAGTGTCGGAATCTTCTCGGTCGATGGTCCGAGGTCCGTCTCCAGGCTGAGCTTGTCGCTGCTGACGCCGCCTGACGGAGTGCTGGTCAGTTGCGACGGCAGCGGCCGGTACGGCAAGGCGCCCGGCGTGGCGGGGGCAGCCGGCATGATCGTGATCGGCTGGCCGGTCATCGCCTGTCCGTAGACCGGCTGTCCGTAGACGGGCTGTCCGTACGAAGGTTGTCCGTAAGAAGGTTGTCCGTATTGCGGTTGGCCCTGGGGATAGCCGTAGGGGTTGTAGGCGCGCGGCTGCTGATAGCCCTGCGCTCCCTGATAAGCCGGATACCCGGGCCGGCTGTAGGGGTTGTACGCCTGGTAAGTGTTTTGCTGGGGATTCGGATATTGCGGGTAAGCGCCGTAGCCGTATCCTTGCGGGTAGGAGGGATATTGGGCCAGGACCGGGGCAGCCAGGGTTGCCAGGGCCACGGCGCCCAGAAGGGTTCGATGACCGCGCATCGCGTTTTCCTCAGGCAGAGGCTCCAGGCAGCCGGGTAACCCTTCCAGGGTTAGCGGCGTGGCGAACGGCCGAGGATGCATCCGTGCGAATGCGAAGCAAAGGTGTCGTTCAGTGCACAGGCGATCCTAGCCATCCATGTCCACGATGCCTGTTCTTGTCCACAATCCTTTTCGTCGTTTCCGCTGGGAAACTTGCCAGGATCGCCTCATTCAGGCAAAGCACTTCTCTTCCGAGGAGTCGCGCTTTGGGCACGAAGGGAATAATCGCTACTTTCGCGCTCAGGCCTCTGTCCGCCATCCTCCCACGTACTTTCCGGCGGCAGACTTGCGAATGACCACGTGAAACTGTCAAGCCAGGAAAACATTGACGGTAATCCGTCCGTCGCCGCGAACACCAGTTGGCGAGTATGGTGTGGGCAACCGACCCGCACTCCAGGGCAAAATCGTCCCCACCTGTTGCGCGGAGACTCTATCATTCCGGGAGAGGATTCACTGGCGCGACGGAGACGAGTCTGCTCGGTCGGTCGCGCGACTCGACTCACGCATGCCGGAGGCAAGCGACTTTCAGGACGGGAGCGCAGCGATGCACGGCGACCTGGGGCTGCTCATAAACCTGTCGGTCAGCCTGGTCCTGGCGTTGGCGCTGGGGCTGCTGACGCAGCGACTGCGGCTGTCGCCGATCGTTGGCTATCTTCTGGCGGGCATCGCACTGGGACCGCACACTCCCGGTTTCGAGGCCGATCCCAAGCTGGCCGCCGATCTGGCAGAGATCGGCGTCGTCTTGCTGATGTTCGGCGTCGGCATGCATTTCGACCTCGGCGATCTGCTGGCCGTGCGCCGGATTGCCCTGCCCGGAGCATCCGGACAGATTGTCGTCGCCACCGCGCTGGGCAGCATTGCCGCTCTGCTGGCCGGAATGGAAGCGGGCGCTGCGCTGGTGATCGGCATCGCTGTCTCGGTCGCCAGTACCGTCGTACTGGTTCGGGTGCTCATGGATAACGACGTGTTGCACACTGCGGATGGACACGTCGCCGTGGGCTGGCTGATCGTCGAGGATATCTTCACCGTTCTGGTGCTGGTGGCGATCCCGGCCTTGGCCAGTGCGTTTGGCGGGGAGGCCGGCGGACCGGGCGTGATTCTCAGTCTGGGGCTGGCTGTCGCCAAGGTCGGCGCGCTGGGACTGGTGGTGGTGGTCGGCGGCAAGTTCGCCATCCCGTGGCTGCTGCGAAAGGTGGCGCGGGCACGCTCCCGGGAGCTGTTCACGCTCACCATCCTGGCATTGGCCCTGGCGGTCGCCACGGGCTCGGCCGTCGTCTTCGGCGTGTCAATGGCCCTGGGCGCCTTCCTGGCCGGAATGGTGGTTGGCCAGACGGAAATGAGCCATCAGGCGGCCGCCGATGCCTTGCCCATGCGCGATGCCTTCGCCGTGCTCTTCTTTGTCTCGGTCGGCATGCTCTTCGACCCGCACGTGCTCGTGGATCAGTTCGGGTTGTTGCTGGCGCTGCTGGCCATCGTGCTGCTGGCCAAGCCGCTGGCGGCTTGCATCATCGTCTGGTTGCTGCGCTACTCGGTGCGCAGCGCCCTGATGGTGGCAATCGCGCTGGCGCAGATTGGCGAATTCTCGTTCTTGCTGGCGGACGAAGCCAGGCGCGATGGACTCTTGTCCGCAGCGGGACAGAGCCTGCTGGTGGCCTGCGCCATCATCTCGATCACGCTGAATCCACTGCTGTTTCGGGCGACCGTTCCCCTGGAACGGTGGCTGCGCGGTCGGACAGCACTCTGGCGGGCGCTGAGCCGACGCTCGGCTGCCTGCGGGAGCCAGAGCAACGTCGATGTGCGCGGGCGCCTGGCCGACGGCGACAGCAGCGTGGCGCCCGTAACGGCCGTGGTTGCCGGCTATGGTCCGGTGGGCCAGACCGCTTGCCGCATCCTGAAAGAGTTCGGCATGCGGCCGGTGGTCGTGGACCTCAATCTCGACACGATCCGGAGCTTGACCGAGTCCGGACAGCTCGCCGTTTATGGCGACGCCACGCAGCGGGAGATTCTCAGCGCCGCCGGTATCTGCGAGGCCAAGTATCTGCTGGTCACCATTCCGGAAGTGCTCGCACGGACCGTCGTCATCCTGGCGGCCAAGGACCTCAACGCGGAGCTGCGCGTATTCTCTCGGGCCCGCTACCTTCAAGAGCGCGCCTGGCTGGAGGAGGTCGGTGCCACCGAAGTCGTCAGCGAGGAAGGCGAGACGGCACTGGGCCTGGCCGCCTTGCTGCTCCGCGAGGTGGGCGCTGACGAAGAGCGCATACGCATGGAAATCGCCAGGATCCAGGACGAGTTGCACAGAGGCGCCAGCAATTGACTCGCTGGACCTGGTTCACCAGCTGCCGGGTTGAGGTCATGCTGTCCACCGCGAAGACGCGAAGATCGCCTAGAAATTCAAATAATGCAGGACCCAGGGCATTTCTTTCTTGGCGCTCTTCGCGTCTTCGCGTCTTCGCGTCTTCGTGTCTTCGTGTCTTCGTGTCTTCGTGTCTTCGTGTCTTCGCGGTGCACTCTTTTTGCCCAAGTGCCTCAAGGTCTCTGTGGTTCAATTGCTACGCCGCCATTGGAACCAATTCATTGGTTCCGTCCGCGTGGCACGGTCGCCATGTCTCCACGTTTTTTCCTCAATTCTTGTGGCATTCCGCAGTGCCATCGGCTACGCTAGACACTCTCCAGTTTCAAGAATTCCAACATGAAGGAGGAGCGACATGATCGGACGCAAGCACCTTGTGGCGCTGGCGGTGGGCATCGCTTATCTGCTGCCGGCAGGCGCGGCGCACGCCCAGTCGTTGAAGTCGCCGAAGTCGGGCGATCCGCAGGTGAAATCGATCGAGGCGATCAGCTTCGGGCCCAACGGTCTGCTGTTGATCGGCGACGGCAAGGGCCGGCAAGTGGTGGCCGTCGATACCCAGGACACCGCACCGAAAAAGCTCAGCAAGACCGAGATCCCGAACATCGCCGACGAGCTGGCCGGACGCATCGGCACCACCGGCAAGGGCATCGAGATCATCAAGCTGGCCGTCAACCCGGCCTCGCAGACCGCATACTTCGCCATCCGCAAGATGGACGACAAGAAGGACCTGCTGCTCACGCTGAACGCTGATGGCAAGGTCCGCGAGTTCACGCTCGATAACGTCAAGCACGTGCGCGTACCGCTGCCGACGGACGTGAAGGTCGTCAAGATCACGGATATCACCTGGGCGGGCGACCGTGTGCTGGTAGCCGTGCAAGCCAGCGACACGTTCGCCAGCAAATTCGTGTCGATCATGGCGCCGCTGGCCGGCGACACCAGGTGCGATTGCGTCAGCGCCGAGACCTACCATGTCGCGCACAGCAACTGGGAGACGCGTGCTCCCATCCGCACGGCCATCCCCTACGAGGAAAACGGCAAGAAGTATCTGGTCGGCGCCTTCACCTGCACGCCCATCGTCAAGTACTCGCTCGACGACCTCAAATCGGGCGGCAAGGTCAAGGGGCAGAGCATCATCGAAATCGGCTCCGGCAACGAGCCGCGCGATATGTTCGTCTACGAAAAGAAGGGCAAGAAGTACATCTTGATGAGCATGAACCGTTTCCACCACAAGCGCAAGCCGGTCGGGCCGAGCCCGCACTGGGCCGTGCGCGTGGACTTCGACCTGCTCGCCGAAAACGAAAAGGTCAACAAGAAGGCACTGGTGCGCGTGGACAGGAACTATGAATCGGTGACCGATCGCGCCCAGGTCATGCCCGATTACCACGGCGTCGTTCACATGGATCGGCTGGACGACAATCGCGCCCTCATCGTCCGCACGGACGACAAGGGCCGGCTGGACCTGACCGCCGTGCCGCTGCCGTGATTGTCGGACTGAGTTTGGAGCACGTCGCTGGGCGGTCTCGCGCGGGAAACCGCCCAGTGCTTTTCAAGCACGCTCGCTTGTCGCCACGTTCGCCTTCCCATCATGCAGCGCCAGCGCCAGTCCCGCCCACGGGCTCAAGCCGCGCGGCGTGAAGCCGAGCGTGCGAGCGGCCTCGTCGCCGAACAGGCATTCCATGCATGTCCGCTTGTCGTCCGTATCCAGATAGGGAGTCAGCACCTCGCGCGTGTAGGCGATGTCGTCGGCATCGAGAGTTGGCTGGACGCAGCCCGCCCTGGCCATGACCTGCCCCTCCTGGGCAAGCATTTCTAGCAGTGTGCGCGCGGGACCGTGACCATGCACGTATGCCAGACGGTGGACCATCGTCAGGATTGCATCGCGCACAAGCCGCGCACTGGCCGATTCGCTGCCCCAAACGAACGCGGATAACCAGAGATGCCTGGTCCAGCGCGGTGTCTTGCTGGGAATGCCGGCGGGAAAGCGGTAGGCAAATTCGTGGCAACAGCGGTTGCCCCAGCCACCCCAATCATCGACGACCACCAGCGTGACCTTGAAGTTGCCCGGCACTTCTCTCAAGAGGCTGGCCGCCTCAGCGAGTGTCCTGGCGGCGATGCCGTCGGCATCCATTGCCAGCAGATCATCGAGCGCGCTACGGACGTGGTCCTTGGCCATCGGGTTGACGGCGACCAGGGGCGGCAACTCGAGCCCGCCGGAACTGGCAAGCGTGCGCAGGTAGCGCGTGAAGCGTTTGGGCTTGCCGTTGACCCAGGCGTCGCGCGGCGTATCGTGCAGATCTCGCTGCACTTGCAACAATGGAACGTAGTCGAGGAGCATCGTTGCTATCGATTGTCGACATGAATCAAGCTCGTGTGGCGGCTGGAACCGCCCAGCGACTCTCAACCACGCTTGTCTGGCTACTCCTTGGTGATCGCCTCATCCAGATTCAAGATCAGCCCGGCCACGGCGGCGTAAGCCGCTTGCTCGGCGACATCCAGCCGCGGATCGCGCGGCGCCTCGCCGGCGCTGACCAGCTTCTGCGCGGCCGTCCGGTCCGAACGATACTTGGCCAGATGAAACTCCAGATTCGCCGAAAGGATTTTCAATTCCTCAGTGCTCGGCAAGCGCGTGGCCACCAGACGAAACGCCAGCGACAGCCGCTCGGCCGGCGACTTTGCCTCGGTCATGACACGCTGGGCCAGCACGCGCGCGGCCTCCACGTAGGTCACGTCGTTCATGAGGTTGAGCGCCTGCAACGGCGTGTTCGTGCGGCTCTGGCGGACGGTGCAGGCCTCGCGGCCGGCCGAGTCAAACGTCATCATCGCCGGCGGCGGGATGGTCCGCTTCCAGAACGTGTACAGGCTGCGGCGATAGAGCTTGTCGCCGTGGTCCTGGTCGTACTTCTCGTCGGCCAGTTCCCGCCACAGTCCCAGCGGTTGATACGGCTTCACCGACGGGCCGCCCTGTTGCTCGACCAGCAGGCCGCTGGCGAACAGCGCCTGGTCGCGGATGGTCTCGGCCCGCAGCCGCAGCCGTGGGCCGCGCGACAGCAAGCGATTCTCGGGATCCCTGGCCAGGCTGTTCGCGGATACGCGCGCGGCCTGCCGATAGGTGGCGCTGGTCACGATCAGGCGTTGCATGTGCCGCACGTCCCAGCCGCTGCGCATGAACTCGGTGGCCAGCCAGTCAAGCAACTCCGGATGGCTCGGCCACTCACCCTGCGAGCCGAAGTCCTCGACGCTGCGGACCAGCCCCTGGCCAAAGTACATCTGCCAGTAGCGATTGACCGCGACCCGGGCCGTCAGCGGATTCGCGCGATCCACCAGCCAGCGGGCCAGGCCGAGGCGATTGTTGGGCACGCTCGCCGGCAGACCCGGCAGGCTGGCCGGGACGGCTGGAAAGACGCGCTTGCCCTTCTTGTCGTACTCGCCGCGCAGCAGGATGTGCGTCGGCCTTGGCGTTGCCATCTCTTCCATCACCATCGTCGTCGGGATGCTGTCGTCGAGCACCTCATATTCCTTGCGCAGCTCGGCGAGCCGTTGCCAGGCCTGACGGATCTTCGCCGGTGCTTGCGTCTCCAGGAAGTAGTATTGCAGCTTGTGCCGCTGGCCGGGACTGCGTTGTTCGGGAGCGAGAGCAACAATCTCGTTGATCGGTTCGACGACCGCGACCTGGCCGACGTCTTCGGCCGGCAGCACGTGGTCGTAGATGCGGACATCGTCGATGGCGCCGTGGAAACGACTGGCCGGCCCGCCGCCGGCGCCGATGCGGAACGGTTCCTTGTTCTTGAACTGTTGATTGAGGTCGTCGAGGTTGACCTTGAGCTTGCTCGGCTTGCCGTCGATATACACGTTGATGCCGTTGGCAAGCCGGCTGCCGTCGTAGCTGACGGCGACATGACTCCAGGCATCGGCGGGCAAACTCGCCACCGTCTCGACGCGGATGGCGTCATCCAGCCAGCGCAGGATCAGGTTGACGTGCACCTTGCCGTCCTGAAGGACGACGCTGTAGCCGCTGGCGCGATCGGTATCGAGCATGCGCGACAGAATCGTGCCGCCGCGCTTGCCGGCCGGGCGCACCCAGGCAGCCAGCGTGAAGCGATCCTTGAAGCCGTAGTCGCCGACGTCGCCGGCATTGAAGTAGCGCTTGCCGTCCAGCTGGGCGGCTCCACCCAGCTTGCCGGGCACGTAGGTCGGTTCGCCGCCGGCGAATCGGCCACGCCGCTGCTTCGAGGAATCCGTCGCGCCAGCGGCGTCAAGATCGTTGCCGTCGAAGCGAAAGTGCGCTGCCAGGCCGCGCGTCAGCGTCCAGTTGATGATGGGTCGTCGATCGAGCGCTGCTTCCCAGGCGCGCTGGGCCGCGGTTAGGTCCGGCGCCAGCGCTGCGTAGTCCGCGCCGGCCCTCGCGAGCTTCGCCTCCAGCTTGCGTAGCTCTGCCTGCTGCGCCCGAGTGGGCGCCTTGATGAACGGCGGCGAGTTGCCGTACTTGATTGCCTTGCCACGCTCCGGCACGTTGTTGAAGTACGCGAACAGCTGATAGAACTCGCGCTGCGACAGCGGATCATACTTGTGATCGTGGCACTTGCAGCAGCCCATCGTCAGACCGAGCCAGACGGTGAAGGTCGTATCGACGCGATCGACGACGTACTCGACGGCGTACTCCTCCGGGATGACGCCCCCCTCCGAGTTGCCGCGATGGTTGCGGTTGAAGCCGGTCGCGATCCGCTGATTGAGGGTCGGCCTGGGCAGCATGTCGCCGGCGATTTGCTCGATGGTGAAACGATCGAAGGGCATGTTGTCGTTGAAGGCGTCGATGACCCAGTCACGCCACCGCCACATGACGCGCTCGCCGTCAGTCTGGTAGCCGTTGGTGTCGGCGTAGCGGGCGGCATCCAGCCACGGTCCGGCCATGCGCTCCCCGTAGCGCGGCGAACGCAACAGCCGATCCACCACCTTCTCGTAAGCATCCATCGACTTGTCCGCGAGATACGCATCCACCTCGGCCGGCGTCGGTGGCAATCCCGTCAGGTCCAGCGTCACGCGGCGAATCAGCGTGGCCCGATCCGCGGCCGGTGACGGCGACATGCGCTCCTTTTCCAGACGCGCCCGGACGAAGTAGTCGATGGCGTTCTTGCAGCCCGATGAATCCTTGAGCGCCGGCACTTCCGGGCGGACCGGCGCCATGAACGACCAGTGCTTCTCGTACTTGCCCCCCTGCTCGATCCAGCGGCGCAGGATGTCGATCTGCTCGGCCGTCAAGGCATGCCCGCTCGAGGCCGGCGGCATGCGCTTGCCGTCCTTGCGACTGACGCGCTGATAAAGCGTGCTCTCGGCGGGCTTGCCGGGCACGATGACGGGATCGTCGCGCTCGGCGAAGGCGCCCTGCGCGCTGTCGAGCCGCAGCTTGGCCTTGCGCTGCGACGGGTCCGGACCGTGGCACAGGAAACAGTTGTCCGAAAGGATGGGGCGCACGTCGCGGTTGAACGAGACCTTTCGCGACGGACCTTCGGCCCGGGCAGTGCCCGTGACAACGCCCAGCGTCATCATGAGGATTGCGATTCCGGCACGGCGACTAGCAAAGGTCATGGCGCGGCCCACCCGTTCGGAACGTGGCGACAGGCTGATTTTAAAGGAATGGACCACCAATGCAAAGCACTATTTCGCGCAGTCGCCTACACGTTTCCGAACGCATGGGCCGTGGCCCGCCGCGACCTTGGCTGACAGGAAAAACTCGATCCGCTCACCAGCCGTCAGGCCGTTCAGCTTGGCGTCCCTCTTCCCACCCAGTAAACTCAGCATGTGGTGAGCGAGGAGCCTCTTGGCTTCGATGTAAATGGTTATCTCCGGGAGTGTTTGCACCTCTGGTGGGGGCCCTGGTCTTCAAATCTTCCAAGGGCATTTTTCGGCATTTTCATCCCGACCTTGCAAATCACCGCAAATACTTGCAATTTAAGGTCGTTGCGACAGAAAGTTTGCCTGTCGATATTGTCGGCGAGGACGCCAAAAAAGGGCTGTTTTCGACCTCAAAGGGGTAATGAAAGGGGTAAGATTTCGCTGGTCCTCGGACCAGTGGCCCTGACCAAATTTGTCTGTCGCTGGGCCTCGGTCGGGCCGATGACTCAGACCGTTTTCGTCCAGCGACTCTCAGGCTGGGTCGTTCACGACATTCCGCACCACCACAAACCACGCCTTCGGCCCTCCGTCGCTGAACCGGATGTCTTTCAAATCGGGCCGGACCTCGAACCGGGTCGGCTCGATGCGATCCAGGGTCCATCCTTCGGCGAACGCCTCCCGAATTTCGTTTTCGGACACTCGCCGAGGCCCCTGCTCACCCGGCTCGGCATCAGAGAAGCAGAGCAAGAACAATCGACCGCCCGGCTTCACGACCGTCGCCAACCCATCGACGTAGCGTCGGCGGTCGTCGTCGCCAAAAACGTGGAAGAGGCCACTGTCGATAATGCAGTCAAACCGCTCCGACCAATTCTTCAGAATCAGGGCGTCCATCACCAAAAACGTCGCCGTCAGGCCCCGCTCTATTGCTTTCTGTTTCGCTCGGCTGATCGGTTCGGCCAGGAAGTCGATGCCCGTGACCGTGAGGCCCCGGCTGGCGAAGAACAAAGCATTCTCGCCCGTGCCGCACCCGGCATCCAAGAGCGATCCCGTGATCCTGTCGGCCACGTCGATGAATGCCTTCTGGGGCCTGCCAATATCCCAGGGAGGCTGACTGGAATAAAGTGATTCAAAGGTGCTTTTGTCCGGCACGTCGCTCATGGGTTGTTCTCCTTGTGGTCATTGTACGTTTGGCACGAATCGGCCATGAAACAGTCCTTGTGCGAATCCTGCTGCTGGATGCGAGAGGTCATCACACCCAGGTCACGTTTCTTGCTGTGCGAGTTGTCGAAAACGAATTCTGCCTATCGGAAGTATCCGCCCCAGCCGGTCGTGCGGTGCGAAGGGCATCAACAGAAGCAGGCAGGCGAATCGACCGAAGCGAAGTGAGCGATGGCGAAACAAAAAACGATCCTGTTCCTTTGCACCGGCAACTACTACCGTAGCCGATTCGCCGAGATTCTGTTCATCTCTGTAGCCGCAAAGATGGGGTTGCCCTGGCGTGTATCTTCAAGGGGCCTCGCTCTTGAACGTGGCGTGAACAACGTCGGCCCGATGGCGGCGGTGGCGATCAAAGCTCTGGAAGCGATGGGCATTCGTGACCGTGAGCGATGCGCTCGTCTTCCGGCCCAGGTGACGGTCGATGATCTCGAACAGGCCGATGTAATCGTTGCACTGAAGCACGCAGAGCATTTGCCATTGCTCCAAGAGCGTTACCCAGCATTTGCTGGAAAGGTCGAGTTCTGGCACGTCGATGATGCCCCGGAATCGCTGGGGTTGATCGAGGGTGAGATCATGGACCTGATGGCTCGGCTTCTCGGTGGTGGAAAGATGCGGGAAGGCACATCGCAGGAAATTGAACAGTCGAGTCGGCCAATCAAGGAACCTGCCAAAAAGACGATCACCCTCAAGGTTGGACGAGAGACGGCAGGGCGGCGTGGCAAAGGCGTGACCACGGTATTCGATGTGCCTTTGAACGAGGACGGCTTGCTGGAACTTGCGGCCAAGCTCAAGCAACGCTGCGGAACCGGAGGCACGGTGAAGGATGGACGCATCGAGATTCAAGGCGACCAACGAGAGCGTGTCGTGGCCGAGTTGGAAAAGCTGGGCTACAAGGTGAAGCGGGTCGGGGGCTGAGATGAAAGACGAGGCCAGCTACAACTGCGATTCCTGCGGTGAGGAGATCGTGGTCCCCATCGACCTGACAGCAGGAACACGCCAGGAATATGTCGAAGATTGTCCGGTTTGCTGCCGTCCGCACGTCATTCACGTCGAGATTGATGACGATGGAGACGTGCGGGTGTGGGCGGAAAGAGAGTAAAATGCTGTCACTCCACGAAGACCCGCACTTCACGTTCCAATTTGCCGACGACCGGATCATCCCCAAATTCCATCTCGAAGACATCGAGGCCGGGCGGCGTGTGTCCGTGTTCAAGATCGACGCCGTGACAGGCGAGCGCCTTGGCCTTCTGGCGACGGCCATCGTCGGCGAAGGCGGTTGGGTGGACTTGGACCAACCGATCATCGTCCGGGCCGGGGATGCGTTTGTGGCCGTGCCGGAAGCACTCACTTCAGAAGCACCAGCAGCATCACCACCGGCGTCTTCGCCTTGATCGAGTGCTTCAAGTTCGCTGGCATGTGTACCCAGGTTCCGGCTTGCGCTTCTTGCATCTCGTCGCCCAGGCCGATGCTCGCTTCGCCCTTCACGAAGAACAGCATGGCCGGTTTTGCCGCCGTGTGTTCGGAAAGTTCCTGGCCCTGGCCGAAGCCGAAGACCACCGCCTTGATCTTGTCATCCTGGAAGATCGTGCGGCTCAAGATGCCGTCCGTAGGCGGCTCGGCTTCTTTGGCGAGGTCGAGGATATGAGTGCAATTGGTCATGGCTGCTCCCAAACGCTACTGATCGAACCACAAATCGTGCATTGCGTCCGAGATGTGTCGAGGAAGTTCTCTGCTGGCCCACTGGCTGACCTTGCCCGGCGCTCCAATCTGGACGAAGAGTTTCTGGAACTGCTTCCAAGTCAGAGTTGTTTTGTGAGCATCGGGGAACTCTTCGACGTAGAACCATGTCACATCGTTCTCTTCGTCATCCTTTCGCAGCAGGATCGGTGCGTGGTGGTAAACGGCTTCCGGCTTTCCTTTGCCGCTTTCCGTCCAGATGCAAACAACCACGTCGCCCGCCTTTGCCTCTTTGCGGAATCGTGAGTTGCCTCGAAACCGAATCCACGAAACTGAACTGTCTTCTTGGCTGACGTGCTTCTCAGCTTCTTCCATCCCCTCTTCTACAACTTCCTTCTCTTCCTCTTTCTCCTCGACGGGCTTCAAGCCAACAAGCCAAGATCGGGGAACGGGATCGGCTTTGGCCTTCGCCTTCTGACCGGGAATCGGATGGGGCCGCATCGTGACCGGGAGCTTGCAAATACGTTCGATGAATTCCTCGTCAACCTCATCCCCCTCTTCCATGAGTCTGTCGATCAGCAATCGAGCAGCGCTGACCACGGTTGGCTGGTCCGTAAAAAGGGCGGCTTCAGTCCGCTTCTCGGACTCCTTCGACAGATTGGCCGACCCGATCACGGCATACTTGTCGAAGACGTAGACCTTTGCGTGCAGTCCTGTGATCGAAGCGATTTGCGTTTTGCGTTTCCACGCCGCCTTCAGAACGGCTGCACTTGTCTGGCCTGATTTGATCGCCTCGTCACTCGCATCAGTAATCAGTACGTCGCCTTTGCCAAATGCGATTTTTGTATCGTCAGTGACGTAGGCGATGGCGGCGTGCTTCTTCTTCGCACTCTTGGCGAGTTGCTTCAACCGAGGCCAAAGTCCTGCTGAGAGTAGCTCATTCATGGTTACTTCCCTCACACGCCTTCAGCATCGCCGCCAGCGGCTCCGGGTCAGCCAGCCGGTGATCCGTCCCGACCTCGATCAACGTCGCCCCGCTGTTCTTGGCCAACTCTTCCGAGTCCGCAAACGGAACAGCATCGTCGGCCCGGCTGTGCAGGATTACGGCGTCCGGCCTAACCTTCCTGACGGTCCCCCATTTCTTCCAGGCCGGGCAGAGCAGTACGAGCTTCGCATCGCCACTGTTGATGTTCATGGCGACCGCCCCGCCTCGGCTCGATCCCACGACAACCTGGGGCTGGTGGTAATCGAACTCGGCTTGGGCAATGTGGACTGCCTGCTCGAAGTCTTCGTCGGGCGGCTTTGGATTGAAGACCTCGTGGCCGTGCGTGGAGAGGTACGTCGGCTTGACGCCACCAGGGACCGAATTCCAGCCGTGGAGGAAAAGAATTCTCACGCACTCGGCTCCTGTTTGATGGCTGCTCCGCTTCGGTTCGGCTTTCTATCTAAGGGAGGTACAGCCACTCCTTAATGGTTGCGTTGGAGTTCATGGTTGCGATTGCCACGGGCGTCCCGTAGCGGGGAAATTTTTGAAAGTAGTCACTCAGATGGCGAAAGGAGCTATCGCCGGTCACGAACACCACAAGCTCTTGGGCCAAAACCCCTCCACTTTTCGTCTGCTGTATGAAGCGGGCCATCATGTCAACATCTGTCGCAGCGGTTTGAAACCGAGCGAGGACATGCACCCGAAGACTGATGCCATCGGCGAATTCCAGAACGAGGATGTTATTCGGCCAAGGAAGTTCCGAAATTGGTACTTGGGGATAGGCGAGACGCAGGCTGCGTGCGACGGCAAGAAAGCCATCGTACTGAAACTGCATTTCTCGACCGGCAGTCGTCCCATCATCCAGCTTTTGCCGAATCCCCAAGGCTGAAGGCAATGGTTGAGCCTGAGCCTTTAGTGTCGCTGAGATACGCTCATTGATCTCATCAAATCGAGGACCAAGCACTTGGGCAATCCGTGCGGCTGAGGTCTGAACATTACAGTAACGCTCGATAAGGTCGTCGTGGCCGTTGAGAAGCAAGAGAATGTCATCCCATGCCTTCACGCTCACGGAAAACTTTCCTTCCTTCTCGTGTTCTGTCGTCAAGTTCCGAGCCAAAAGTTCGATGGCAGTGTCCTTCGGTCCGGTTGTTGCGATAGTGAATTGGAACAGCGAAGGAGTGAATTGTTGTGCCTTCGTCACTTCCCCACGCACTTCCGCTTCGGTCAATACCTTTGCTGCGAAGTTGTCCTTGCCCTTGCACTGCACTCCTGCAAACTGACGATCAGGCTGCGGTCTACCATACACATCTACGCCATGCTGCGCTTGGCCTCTCCGACCGTGCATCTGCGTCTCAGGATCGGCCCAAATGCGTTTCCAAAGCTCACAACAAAGTTGCTCGAAGTCCTGCCAGTTGGCAGGAGGAGGAATTTGCAATGCAGATGCGGCTGGCATGTGATTCCCTCTTGACGGGCCTTTTCTTCGTTGAATCTCGCCGAACTGTCCTCACTCTTTCCCCAAGTCGTCGTAGCACTGGACAAGCCTGCGCCCGACTTCCGCTGGCACGTTCAGCTTCGTCACATAATCGACCCAGGTGGAGATCGCAACCAGAGCGCCCAGCATCTTCCGCTCGCCTTCGTCGGGCAGCGTCTCATCGCCCAGGAACTTCTCGTGATAGGCCAGCCACGCCGCCGTAATGCTGCACCACAGGGCGACCTCGCTCTCCGGGTGCATATCCCGCATGAAGCCGATCTCAAACTGCTCCAGCGTCATGTTGATGTACGGCCCGATTACGTCGAACACGGCCTTGATCTGCTCCAGCAGTTCGGGCGGCAGCGACTCGTTGCGGATCGGCCCCGGTCGGAATTTGCTGGGATCAATGAATTCGGGTTCACTCATTTTCGTTCTCCAACGATTTCCGGCCCGGTTTCATCTGCCAGATTACCCACACGTCGCAGTCAGCAAGATGCTCGTCAGGATACCCGGAGTGCGAGGAAGCCGTCCTTGTGCTGTAAGCCCATTCAAATCGGAAACGGCGAATTAGCTGAAGAATGTGAACGGCCAACCACGGGGTTACTGATCGTATGCCTCCCGTGCGGCTTGTTGCATCGCATCCCACCAGTCCAAGACCCCGCCGTATCGTCCGTCCAAGTAGGAATAGACCTTCTCCATTGTTTCCCGAAGGTTAGTGATGCTGATATGCGAAGGAACGTGTTCGTACTTCCGCTTCCGTAAGGTGGTATCCCGGTCATATCGCATCGTTTGGCCGTCTCTGTCGATTTGGTGGAACTCCTGAACCACCGCTTCAACAGCGCTCACCCTCTCCGTGTCCTCCGGGTAGTTTACCTGAAGAAACCGCTTCACCTTCGTCCAGAGCTTTGTGAGTTCATGCTTGGTGAGGATTTCGTCCAGCTTCTCGTCTCGTGTGAGGTTCCCGATCTTGACGCCGAGAAGGATCAAATCTTTTAGCTTGAGTTCGAGACAGTGCCGGTAAAGGTAGATTGTGGGGTAAAGGAGCTTGTCGTTATGCGGCCCGCTCGTCGCTCCTTCGTGCGAGTCCAGCACCATGTCCGCCGCCAGCTTGAAGGCTTCAGCGTGTCCCGGATAGAACGGCGACAAAAGGGTTGAGCGGACGTGAAAAAACTTCCCCGTCTTTGTGGCTTTGAACGCCTTCATCCCCTTTTTCGGCGTTGTGATTGTCATCATTTCGTTCCTTTGACTTTCCAGACTGCGGGGCGTGCTGGTCCGGCTGTTTCGCCGTATGATCCCTGGCCCATGCTGTAAAGGTTATGCGGCTGATACCCCGCCTTGTCGAGAAGTTGACCGATTAGCGTCCGTGCGTCGTCGATGACCTGTTTCGCCCGTGACTCGTTCAGACACGGGGCCAGCCAGTCCGGGAAACTTGCGTCCCCCATGTGGCCGTCGTCCAGGTAGCACTGTCGCCCGACCCACGTTTTCCCGTGGGCGAGTTTGTCACGAACTTCAAAAGCCTCTTTCACGGTCTTCGCTGAGCCGGTCGTGAAGTCCAACGGCATCCCGAACTTTGTCGTCAGTAGTTCCAGTTTCTTGTCCCAAGACTTCCGTTCGTGGCCCCCGTCCTTCAACTTCTCCATCCATTCGGGAAAGTGGTCAATGCCGACATGGTTGACCGCTGCCTCGACCGCAAACGCCGAAAACGTCACGGCTGTGACGTAGTGGAAGTTCCTGCCCGGCAACTCCATCCTGGCCGCATCCAGTGCGGTGTCGGCAGCAATCAGCATGTAGCAGAATGGGTAAAACTCGGTCCACCCTTCCATAAAAACCGGTTGTCGGGACATCGGACGTTCCTCCGTTCTGAGAGTAGGACGCCGTTTCCGTCGTCCAGGTTCAAGTGTCCTCGACGGACTTCATGAAGTGCGTCTGGCCCAGGAAGAAGTTAGTGTCGTAGGGCTGCCTTTTCGTGCGCACGTTTAGCCAGTTTCCTCAATCAAGGCAAAGACCTGACGAAAGAAGCTCGTTCATTTGATTGCTTCATTTACCACTCCTTCACACGCATCCAACATCGCCGCCAATGGCTCTGGATCGGCCAGTCGGTGATCCGTGCCGACCTCGATCAACTTTGCCCCGCTGATCGTCGCCAACTCTTCGCTGTCTGCAAACGGGATCACGTCGTCGGCACGGCTGTGTAGGATCACGGTATCGGGCCTCACAGTCTTGGCCGTTCCCCAATTCTTCCATGCCGGGCACAACAGCACGAGCTTGGCGGTGCCGCTGTTGATGTTCATGGCAACAGCGCCGCCACGAGAACTGCCGACCACGACTTGAGGCTGATGCTGATCGAATTCTTCCTGAGCGGTGCGTATAGCGGCCTCGAAGTCATCTTCATCGAGGGCCGGGTTGATGCCCGTGTGGCCGTGGTCCTTCAAGTAGGTCGGTTTGACGCCGCCCGGAACGAAATGCCAGCCGTGGAGGAAGAGGATTCGCATGGGAGCCCCCTTACCTGTCGGGGACAGGTGTTGTGATGTTCTTCAAGATGTCGAGGAGCAGGTCGTTCATGTCGGCTCGTCTCTTTGCCAGCTCCCTGTCTTCGTCGGTCTTACCGATTCCATTTCCAGCATCACGTTGCACGGCTTGAATGTGGTCCCGAAGGGCCAAGGCGAGGGATAGGTCAAGGTCCAGAGAAAGCGGTGGTTGTCGACTACGAAAACGCATTTCATGGCCCTGCCAGAGTCGGAGCAACGGTTTTCGATGAATTTCCAACCACCCGTGCGGTGGCATGGTCAATCGACGCAAGCCAAAGGGTGATCCAGGCTTTACGCCAATGGCCGACCACGAATCCGCACGCTAGGCGACGACGGAAATTCTATTCCCAGAATAGTTTACAATCAACCAGGCGGACTATACAATCTCCACATGAGCCGGAAGACTGTGAAGCCGAAAGGCTGCGTTGAGGCCGTATTCCTCGGAAATGAGTCGGAATGTTGTACAGTGCGGACATCACGGCAGGCGCTCTCAAGGTGCAGGAAAGCAGGATCATCGCTGGCCTTTTGCTCCGTGATGTCACCGACCGGGAATGGCGAAAGGCGATTTACGATCAGAACGTCCTCCAAGCCCGCAGCCCAAAAACCGCCAAGCGACTTTCCGTGTTGATCCGTGGTCGGCTCTCCCTGGTCAAAGCCCCGCTCTGGAAGTTGATCCATGAGGGGTCTGTGGTCGAAGCAACCCACGCCTGCCTCGCAGCGGCGGTGAAGGCGAGCCAACTGCTCGGCGACTTCCTCGATCTCGTGGTCCGAGACGAATACCGGACGTTCAAGGAAACGCTCTCGCTGACGTTGTGGGCCAGCTACGTCGAAGACTGCCGGGGCCGTGATCCCGACATGCCGCAGTGGAGCGAGTCCACGATCACTCGCCTGCGGTCATCCGTTTTCAGCATCCTGGCCGAAGCCGGGTACATCGACAGCACGAAGACTCGCAAGCTCCAGCGGGTCCATATTGTCCAGCCAGTGATCCGCTACCTCGAAAAGCATGACGAGCAATATGTGCTGCGGTGCATACAGGTGGGAACATGACGACCGACCTTGAAGAACGACTGAACCAGATATTGCCCAAGATCACGGGCGAGGATTTCCTCAAACGTCGTGGCCTGGGCAACGAGATCGCCTTTTTCATCTTCGACTACCCCGCCGAAGATGAACTGCGGGTCAGGCAACACGTCAAGTTCCTGCTCGAACACATTCCGAAACACAAGCCGAAGCTCAAGCTCGCCCACGTCAACCTGTTCGATTTCCTGGTGGACTACCTAAACGGCGAGGGGGTTCTCGAAGAGTCGCTGGTTAAGCAACGGAAGGAAGGAAGTGCAGCGTTGCTAGAAGCCTTGAAAGGACTGCTGGAAGAGAAGACCGTGGCCCAGCGATTCAAAGATGTGGTGAAGCCCAACGATCAGAACCTGATCCTGATCTCTGGCGTCGGTAGCGTCTATCCGCTGATCCGCTCGCATACGCTTTTGAACAACCTGCACCCCATCGTTGAGCGCACCCCGCTGGTGATGTTCTATCCCGGCGCTTACGACGAGAAATCCTTGCGGCTGTTCGGCAGGATCAAGAGCGACAACTACTATCGGGCCTTCCGGCTGATTCCATAGGAGCAACGCCGATGCAAGTTAGAAACCTGTTCAAGAAGCCGATTGACCGCCCGATTAACGGTGTTGTGAAGGCGGATCAGTTGGACGAGTCCACCATCTGGCAGGAACTCGATGAGTTCGTTGTCACCAGAGAGCTTGACCAACATCTGCGGAAGTTCTTCTCGACCTACGCTGAAGCCGTCGGCCATCCGAAGGACGCCGACCTCTCCGGCAAGATCGGCGTTTGGGTGTCGGGCTTCTTCGGGTCCGGTAAGTCGCACTTCATCAAGATTCTCTCCTACCTCCTCAAGAACGAGGAGCATCATCACAACGGAGAGGCAAAGAAGGCCGTCGATTTCTTCCAGACGAAGATTCAAGACGCTATGCTGTTCGCCGACGTGAAGCGAGCCGTGGCGTCAAACACCGATGTGGTGCTGTTCAACATCGACAGCAAGGCCGATGCTCGTGCGGGCCGGGACGCCATCCTTTCGGTCTTCCTCAAAGTCCTGAACGAGATGCAGGGCTTCTGCTCAAACTACGCCCACATCGCTCACATGGAGCGATACCTGGCGGGCATCGGCAAGCTGGCCGAGTTTGAAGAGGTCTTTGAGTCCCTCAACGGAAAGCCCTGGCGGGATCGCCGGAAGGCGTACCACTTTTCCCGTGACCATGTGGTGCAAGCGCTCGGCAAGGTGACGGGCCAAAGTGTCGAGTCCTGCGTCAAGTGGATCGACAACGCCAAGGATCACTTCACGCTCACCATCGAGAACTTCTGCAAGTGGGTCAAGGAATACCTTGACCAGAAGGGCAAGAACCACCGCATCATCTTCCTGGTCGATGAAGTCGGGCAATTCATCGGCGGCGACACGCACCTGATGCTCAACCTGCAAACGATCACCGAAGACCTCGGCACGGTTTGCGGCGGGCGGGCCTGGGTGGTTGTCACGTCCCAGGAAGACATCGACGCCGTGCTGGGCGACCTGCGCACCACCAAGTCACACGACTTCTCCAAGATTCAGGGCCGGTTCAAGACTCGCCTTTCCCTCTCCAGCCAGAACTGTGATGAAGTTATCCAAGAGCGATTGCTCAAGAAGGACGACGAGAACGACCAGATCACCGAATGGCTCGAAACGACCTACAAGGAAAAAGGGGACATCCTCCGCAACCAGCTTTCGTTCCACAACGTCGGGACGACCTATAAGCAGTTTACCGACGCCGACACCTTCACCCGCAACTATCCCTTCGCTCCCTACCAGTTCCAACTGATCCAGCGGGTCTTCGAGGCAATTCGCAAGGCGGGAGCGACTGGCCTGCACTTGTCCCGTGGCGAACGGTCCATCCTCGATGCTTTCCAGTTGGCGGCACAGGCTGTGGCCGATTGCGAGCTTGGAATTCTGGTTCCGCTGTATCGCTTCTACCCGTCCATCGACTCGTTTCTCGATACCGCCGTCAAGCGGACCATCGACCAGGCGAAAGACAACCCTAGCCTCAAGCCGTTCGACATTGAAATCCTGCGGGTGCTGTTCCTGATCCGCTACGTCGATGAGATGAAGGGCAACATCGACAACCTCGTGACCCTCTGCATCGACAAGATCGACGCCGACCGGCTCGCCCTCAAAAAGCAGATCGAAGAATCGCTCCTGCGTTTGGAAAAGCAGTCCCTCATCGGACGCAGCGGCGACAACTTTTACTTCCTCACCCACGAAGAGCAGGACATCAACCGGGAGATCAAGACCGTCGATCTTTCCAGCAGCGAGGAAGCCAAGATGCTGGGCGAGGTCATCTTCGATGATGTTCTCAAGGGGACGAAGAAGTACACCTACCAGGCGAACAAGAAGGTCTTCGACTTCAACCGGGTCTGCGACGGCTTTCCTTACGGCAACCGGGTGGACAAAGACCTGACTCTTCAGGTCTTCACGCCATTGGGGGCGACTGCGGAGCCGGAGCTTTGGGAAAACGCCCGCTTCCAGCGGGACAGCATGGCCGATGGTGGTCAGGTCGTCATCAAGCTCGATGACGATCCCTCCCTCGAAAGGGAACTGCGGCAGTACATCCAGACCGAGAAGTACCTCCGCACCAAGTCCGACGACGGCCTCCCCGAAACGACCAAACGCATCCATCGGGCCTTGGCCGAGGACAACCGGGAACGGCGGGAACGGCTCAAGAATACGTTGGAGCAACTCCTGGGAGACGCTGCCTATTTCGCTGCTGGCCAGAAAGTCGAGATCAAATCGTCCACGCCGGGCGGAGCGCTGGACGAGTCCCTCGAATACCTGATCGACAACACGTTCCCGAAGATGGCCCACATCGGCAAGTTCAGCGATGAGCCAAAGAAGGAACTGCAAGCGATCCTGCGGGCCAACGATCTGCAAAAGGCCGCCATCGCCGGGGCGAACAATCGGGCGATGGAGGAAGTCCGAGACTTCATCACCCTGTCCGACAAGGCCAATCATCCCGTCGTGCTGTTCGACATGATCGAAAAGTACGGCAAGCGGCCCTACGGCTGGCCGGATGACGAAGTGCTGCTGCTGGTTGCCTGTCTACATGTGCTGGGCGAGATTCAGCTTGTTATGAATGGCGCTCCCATTTCCATCGACAAAGTGTTCGAAAACGTCACGGCTCCACGCAAGCAGCGGAGCATCACGGTCGTCCGACGCAAGATGCCCGATCCGAAGGTTCTGCAACAGTGCCGCAACCTGGGCAAGGAAGTCTTCTCCGAAATGGGGCCGGACAGCGAAGACGGCCTGTTCGAGTTCCAGAAGTCGAAGTGCAAGGACTGGCAATCGGCGTTGTCCAACTACAAGTCGCTGGCCGACACCGGCAACTACCCCGGCCAGGCCGAGATCACCGATGGGCTGAATCTGCTCAAGGCGCTGCTCGCCGCCGACGAACCGGCTAAGTTCATTGAGCGATTCCTGGAAAACAAGGAGCCGCTGCTCGACCTCTGCGATGAGTTCCACGACATCGACCAGTTCTATCGCCAGCAGCGGCCCACCTGGGAAAAGCTCCGCAAGGCTTACGACCGTTTCGGCCTGAACCGCATGGAACTGGAGCGGGACCAGAGCGCTGCCACGGCGATGGCTCGCATGAAGGAAATCCTGTCGGCACCCAGCCCATACAAGATCGTTCATGAAGCCGAGGGGCTGATTTCGACCGTCGAGGCGATCAACACCGCCATCGTCACCAAACGGCGGGACGAAGCCCTGGCCCGGATCAACGAATTGCATTCCCAGGTCATCAAGGAAGTCGAAACCGCCCATAGCGATGAGGAACTGCGGCGAAAGTGTCTGGGGCCGCTCGAATCGCTGCGGAGTACCGTGCAGCGGCAAGACAGCGTGGCCCACATCGGTCAGGCCGTGCAGGAAGCCGAACGTGCCCTCGATGCCGCTCTGGTGGAAATCGAGACGTTCCTGAAGAAGAAACAAGAGAAGCAGGAAAAGAAAGGCGGCGGCGAACCACCTGTCGTCGTGAAGCCTCGCAAGGAGATCAAGCCTGCTCTGCTGGTGAAGTCTCCGTACCTGGAAACGCAGGACGACATTGACGGCTTCCTGGACGCTCTGAAGAACGAACTTCAGCAAGCATTTAACCGTGGCGAACGCATTCAGATTCGGTGAGGAGAATTCCAATGAACTACTTCATCGGATGGGATGTCGGTGCTTGGCACTGTAGCGCACAAGCTTCGGGTAGTAAGGATGCTTTAGCGATCCTCGACAAAGATCTGCGAATAAGAGGAACCCCTTGGGAAGGCAACCTCAGTGATGTCGTCCTTGAGGCCGCAGGCGAAAAGGACCCCTCGTCTTCATTCATCAAAAAAGTGTTCCACAAATGCAACACAGAGGCGGAATCTGAAGAAGATCGACAAGATGCCTTCTATGTCGCTATTGATACGCCTCTTGGCTGGCCCCGCCATTTTAGGCAATTACTCGACTCATGGAGCAAAGGGGTGTTCGCCGACAAATCCAAGACCTCGACCGTGAATCTAAGAGACAACAAAATCCAAAACCCATTTCTTCACAGAAAGACAGAATCCGCAATCGGCCAATCTCTTTCTGCTGTCCAAGATCAGATTGGCAGTCAATCAACGAAGGCAATCTATTTGCTCAATGCGCTTCGAGTGAACAGAGTCTCGGCGGGTGTATGGCAAGCGGCCAATCCAGACATCACGTTTATCGAAACCTATCCCGCTCCATGTATGCGGTCATTTACATTTATTGACCAGCTCAAGAGAGTGTCGATTAACGAGCGCATCAGTTCCGGCGACATCTTTGATGCGATCATCTGTGCCTTTCTCGCTCGGCAGTATTCGATGGGTGCAGAAAGTAGTCTGGTTGATTATCCTCCAGAGGATTCCGACCAAGAGGAGGGTTGGATATTCACACCGAAGGATTGCTTGAGAGGCCCATTTGGAGTGAGCTATGGTCGTCTACTTGGCTCTCAATCGCCTTTGAAAGCGTTTTGTGAGCTGCTTTCTCAGGTTCAGATTGCCCTGATAATGAAGTTGTTGGCACCATCATTTCGACAGAAGGCGGGAAAGACCAAGAAGGCACCAGTCGAGCCTGCTACTTCCACGCTGCTCACGAGTTGGCTGAATGACCGAATCCAAGAAGATGAGACATTTAGCTCCATCGCCGCAGAAGACCTAAAGGCATTGTTCAAATTGCTGAACCCGAAAGCGAAGCCAGAGCAGTACCCCACGAACCAAGGCTTCGCCGAAATCGCAAAGCGCATCCAGTGCAAGGTGGCCCCATGAACCGCACCAAGCTCAAGAACTACGCTCCCCAGGCTCGCCGGGATTTCATTCAGGCGGTGACGGATCGGGCTGCGCAATACGGTCTGACGGCGAAGAAGACCGAGCCGATGACCGAGAAGGGGGACGTGGTTCTGATCGCCGGAAAGCCGTTCTCGAAGGCGGTGGGCGAGAAGCGAACGAAACTCGAAGCCCGCATCAAGAAGGTTGGCTTCGAGCAGACGATGGAGGCGATGGCCTACACCTGGTTCAACCGATTCGTCGCCATCCGGTTCATGGAAAACAAGGGCTACCTCGATCACGGCTTCCAGGTCTTGAGTCATCCCGAAGGACACTCGCAGCCGGAGATTCTGGAGAAGGCCCAGCACGTCACGCTGCCTGGCCTCGATGCGAAGAAGGTGCTGGAACTCAAGATCGATGGCACGAAGGAAGAGGAGCTTTACCGCCTGCTGCTTTCCGCACAGTGCAATGCGCTCAACAAGGCGATGCCGTTCCTGTTCGAGAAGATCGACGACGAGACGGAACTGCTGCTGCCGGACAATCTGCTCCACTCCGACTCGCTGATTCGCAACCTGGTCAACGAGATTGACGAGGAGGACTGGCAAGAGGTCGAGATCATCGGCTGGCTCTACCAGTTCTACATCTCGGAGAAGAAGGATGAAGTGATCGGCAAGGTGGTCGCCAGCGAGGACATCCCCGCCGCCACGCAGCTTTTCACGCCGAACTGGATCGTCAAGTACCTCGTGCAGAACACGCTCGGTCGGCAATGGCTGGCGACCTACCCGCAGTCGGCCCTGCG